>NZ_QYZY01000318.1:0-3905 GCF_003838035.1 Desulfonatronospira sp. MSAO_Bac3
AGATGCTCTTGGCATCCTCGGATTCAGAGTCCTCAGTCTCCAGGGCCTTCAGGGCACTGCCGCGCACAACGGGAACATCGTCTCCGGGAAAATCATACTTGCTTAAAAGCTCGCGAACCTCCAGCTCCACCAGCTCCAGAAGCTCGGGATCATCAACCAGATCCACCTTGTTCAGGTAAACAACTAAACTTGGAACTCCAACCTGGCGGGCCAGAAGTATATGCTCACGGGTCTGGGGCATGGGACCGTCAGTTGCCGCCACAACCAGAACCGCTCCATCCATCTGGGCAGCACCAGTAATCATGTTCTTGATATAGTCAGCGTGACCGGGACAATCCACGTGAGCATAATGACGATTGGGTGTCTCGTACTCCACGTGGGCAGTTGCTATGGTAATGCCGCGCTCCTTCTCCTCAGGAGCCTTGTCTATCTGGTCAAACGCCACAAACTGACCACTGCCCTTCATGCTCAATACCTTGGTAATGGCTGCTGTCAACGTGGTCTTGCCATGGTCAATATGGCCTATGGTACCTATATTAACGTGCGGCTTCTTGCGGTCAAACTTAGACTTTCCCATCTCTTACTCCCCTTACTTGATTTTCAAAATTTCGTCGGCCAGGCTGGAAGGAACCTTGTCATAGTGGTCGAACTGCATGGTATAGGTTGCCCTGCCCTGCGAATTGGAGCGCAGGTCCGTGGCATAACCGAACATATTGTTCAGGGGCACATAGGCCTTGATTATCTGGGTGCCCATCCTGGGCTCCATCCCCAGAACCTTGCCCCTCCTGCCGTTGAGATCGCTCATTACATCTCCCATGTACTCTTCCGGTGTGAGCGCCTCCACATACATGATGGGCTCAAGAATTATCGGCTCTGCTTTGTTGCAGGCCTCCTTGAAAGCCATGGAACCTGCAATATAAAAAGCCTGCTCGGATGAATCCACATCATGGTACGAACCAAAGACTAAGTTGACCTTTATGTCCACCATGGGATAACCGGCTGCCACTCCGCTTTTCATGGCGTCCTGGATCCCCCTGTCTACTGCGGGTATATATTCCTTGGGAATCACCCCGCCCACAATGGAGTTGACGAATTCGTAGCCCTGGCCGGTTTCTGCAGGCTCCACCTCCAGTACAACGTGGCCGTACTGACCGCGCCCTCCGGTCTGTTTGACATACCTGGTGTCCTGCTTGATTTTCTTGGTGATGGTCTCTCGGTATGAAACCCTGGGCTTGCCCACGTTGGCGTCCACTCCGAATTCCCGCGTAAGCCTGTCCACGATAATATCCAGGTGCAGTTCCCCCATGCCGGCGATCAGTGTCTGTCCGCTCTCTTCGTCGGTGTTCACCCTGAAGGACGGGTCCTCTTTGGACAGTTTCTGCAGGGCATTACTCAGGGAGTTCTGGTCATTCTTGGTCTTGGGCTCTATGGCTATCTCAATGACCGGATCGGGAAATTCTATGGATTCCAGGAGCACAGGGCGCTCCGGTGTGCACAGGGTCTCCCCTGTGGCCGTGTATTTAAGGCCCACTGCGGCAACTATATCGCCTGCATAGGCGGATTTGATCTCTTCGCGCTTGTTGGAGTGCATCTTCAAAAGCCGGCCGATGCGTTCCTTTTTTCCGGTGGCGGCATTTATTACACTCATACCGCTCTCAATTTTGCCGGAGTAAATCCTGAGAAAAGAAAGATGGCCGACATATGGATCTGATGTAAGCTTAAAAGCCAGGGCACTGAAAGGATCGTCATCATTTGGAGGACAGATTATGGTCTCTTCTGTACTGGGATCTACTCCCTGAATGGGAGGTATATCCACCGGCGAAGGCATAAAGCTTACCACTGCATCCAGAAGAGGCTGGACACCCTTGTTCTTGAATGCCGATCCGCACAGCACCGGGCATATACTCAAAGAGATTGCGGCCTTGCGCACCCCGCCCATGATCTCCTCTGAGGTCAGCTCTTCGCCGGAGAGGTACTTGTCCAGCAGGGCTTCCTCCTCTTCGGCAATGGACTCCACTAAGTGATGACGCCATTTCTGGGCTTCCTCCTGGTATTCCTCGGGTATGTCTATATAATCGAACTTCTTGCCCAAGGACTGGTCATCAAAGATGTAGGCCTTGCCGTATACCAAGTCTATAAGCCCCCTGAAATTCTCCTCGGAACCGATGGGTATCTGAAGGGGCACGGGCTTGGCCTTGAGCCGGTCGCGGATCATATCCACAACCCTGAAAAAATCCGCTCCTGTCCTGTCCATCTTGTTTACGAAGGCCATTCTGGGGACATGATACTTGTCAGCCTGCCTCCAGACCGTCTCACTCTGGGGCTCCACTCCGCCGACGGCACAGAAAACAGCCACACAGCCGTCCAGAACCCTGAGAGAGCGTTCCACCTCGACAGTGAAGTCCACATGGCCCGGGGTGTCGATAATATTGATCCTGTGATCCTTCCAGAAACAGGTGGTGGAAGCCGAAGTGATGGTGATGCCGCGTTCCTGCTCCTGCTCCATCCAGTCCATTACCGCCTGTCCATCATGCACCTCCCCAAGACGATGCGATACACCTGTATAGTAGAGTATACGCTCGGTGGTAGTTGTCTTGCCCGCGTCTATGTGGGCCATGATGCCAATGTTTCGCTGCTTGTCTATGGGTACGAGCCGTGACACTGATGATCTCTCTTTAGTGTTAAACCAGATACAAAAAACCTGGGTATAATCACACCCAGGCATGATTGGTGTTTAGGGTTATCCAGCCTGACCAGCCTCCTGAACTTTATCTGATCATGGCGTGCACTGATCAGATAAAAGCTTCTCACCTGCCGGCGCAATTACCAGCGATAGTGAGCAAAGGCCTTGTTGGCTTCGGCCATGCGATGCGTGTCTTCCTTCTTCTTTATTGCGCCCCCGCGATTGTTGTAGGCATCAAGCAGTTCCGAGGACAGCTTGCGGTCCATTCCCTTTTCCCCCCGGTTGCGGGCATAAAGTACCAGCCACCGGATGGCCAGGGCTTCCTGCCTGCTGGGCCTTACTTCCATGGGAACCTGGTAGGTTGCGCCGCCTACACGCCTGGACTTGACCTCCATATGCGGCTTGACGTTTTCCACTACCTGATTGAATGCCTTGAGAGGCTCTTCGCTGGTCTTTTCTCCCAGCTCTTCAATGGCTTTGTACAGCAGGTTTTCTGCTATGCTTTTCTTGCCGTCCACCATGAGGCGGTTGACAAACTTGCTTACCATCCGGCTGTGATATACCGGATCAGGCAGCACTGCTCTTTTAGGTATGGGACCTTTGCGTGGCATTATTTTCTCTCCCTTGCGCAAAAGCTATTTTGGTCTTTTGGTGCCGTACTTGGACCTGCTTTTTCTGCGGTCCCGAACACCGGATGTATCCAGGGTGCCCCTGATAATGGAATATCTGACACCCGGCAGGTCCTTGACACGCCCGCCCCTGATCATGACCACGGAGTGCTCCTGCAGGTTGTGTCCTTCTCCGGGTATATAGGAAGTAACCTCGATTCCGTTTGTGAGGCGGACCCTGGCAACCTTGCGCAATGCTGAGTTGGGCTTTTTGGGTGTAGTGGTGTAAACGCGGACACAGACACCCCGCTTCTGGGGACACTCCTGAAGCGCGGCCCTTTTTTTGCGCTTCACCACCTGGTCCCTGGACCTTCTTACCAATTGATTTATGGTAGGCATATTTCCTCCGAATAATTCTGCTGGCTCAAACCCGCTGTAGTTAATTGATCTGTTGGTCTGTGTCAAGCAAAATATGTAACTGACTTATAATTATTGTATCTGTTTAGCGCTTTTAAGGAAAGCAGGGGACAGGCACTCCGGGACCCACTTGAGCATCATTTTGTGCTTAAAATATCTCATTTTTTGGGACAAGTGGGTCCCGGAAGAGCCAGTCC
>NZ_QYZY01000319.1:0-4744 GCF_003838035.1 Desulfonatronospira sp. MSAO_Bac3
AAACTCTCTGGTACAGATGAAATGGAGACCCTGTTTACGCCCTTTTTTTCCACCCGGGCCATGGGCACCGGACTGGGCCTGCCCATAGCCAGGGTGGTGGCCCAGAAGGTCAAGGGAAATATAATGCTCTACCCAGTCTCCAAAGGCGGCGTGGCTTGCCTGGCCAGTCTGCCTCGGGGAGATTTGGATTGAGGGATTGGGGGATTGGGGGATTGAGGAATTGAGGTATTGGGGGATTGGGGGATTCAGGGGCAGGTATTGAGTGAGGCGGGATTGACAGGACTGGCTGTTGTACAGAAAACATGGTGTTATGATTATGGCTGAACATTAATTTATAAAGGATAGATTCATATGGGATATAAGGCTGTAAACCCTGCCACTGGAGAAGAGCTGCAAAGTGTAGCCTGCATAGGTTCCCGGGAACTTGAGAGTGCCCTGGAGGAAAGTTTCCAGGCGTACCTTCAGTGGCGGGAGACGGGGTATGAATACCGTGCAGGGCTTGTAGGTGCTGTTGGGGAGATATTGAGACAGAACAGTAAGAAATATGCAGATATTATTACCAGGGAAATGGGCAAGCCCATAGCCGCGGCCAGGGGAGAAATAGACAAGTGTGCCCGGCTCTGTGATTTTTATGCAGAACATGGCGCAGGTTATTTATCAGATGAAGAGATAAAAGTGGATAGCGGCAGAAGCTTTGTGACTTACAATCCCCTGGGGCCTGTGCTTGCTGTGATGCCCTGGAATTTTCCTTTCTGGCAGGTTCTGCGTTTCGCTGTACCCGCGCTCATGGCCGGCAATACCTGCCTGCTCAAGCATGCGGCCAACGTACCCGGATGCGCTGCCGAGGTTGAAAAGGTCCTTTTGCAGGCGGGTCTACCCAGGGGAGTTTTCTCAAACCTGTTCATCAACAAGGAGCAGGCCCTGGAAATCCTGGGAGACGGGCGCGTCAGAGGGGCCACCCTTACAGGAAGCGTGAGCGCCGGCAGGGCAATAGCAGAGCGCGCCGGAAGCATGCTCAAGAAGACCGTGCTGGAGCTCGGAGGCAGTGATCCTTACTTGGTCCTGGAGGACGCGGACCTGGAGCTTGCAGCCCGGACATGCGCCGCAAGCAGGCTCATGAACAACGGGCAGACATGTATAGCAGCCAAGAGGATCATTGTGGTGCAAAAGGTCTACGACGATTTTATGGATCTGTTTCTGCAGGAAATGGCCCGGGCGAACATGGCAGATCCCATGCATGATGACTGCACCCTTGGGCCCATGGCCAGGGAAGACCTGCGCCGGGAACTGCACGGCCAGGTGGAACGTTCCATGGGGCAGGGAGCAAGGCTTGAGCTTGGGGGATATATTCCCGAAGGTCCCGGATTCTGGTATCCAGGTACTGTTCTTTCCGGTGTAAAGCCTGGCATGCCGGCTTTTGAGGAGGAACTTTTCGGGCCTGCAGCGGCCGTCATAAGCGCTAATGATGAAAAAGAAGCCATAGAGCTGGCCAACAGGACCAGGTTCGGCCTGGGTTCTGCGGTTTTTACCCGGGATATAGAGCGTGGCACCAGGATCGCTTCCAGTGAGATCGAGGCTGGCTCCTGTTTTGTAAATTCCATGGTCCAGTCGGATCCCAGGCTGCCCTTTGGAGGGATTAAAGACAGCGGGTACGGCCGTGAACTTTCCGTTCAGGGCATAAGAGAATTTACCAACATCAAGACGGTATTCGTCAGGTAGAATTTTTTATGCAGGCGGACGCGGGATAGTTGATGGAAGCCTTGTGGCAGTACTTTCTGGTTTTTATCTTGTCGGCAACCCCCTGGATAGAGATTCTGCTGGTGATACCCGCAGCTCTGGCCATGAGCCTTGATCCCTGGCTGGTGGGCATCCTGGCCTTTGCCGGAAATACCGCACCGATATTTATCATGGTGTACGGCTATGAGCTGTGGCGCAAATGGAGGGCGGGCAAGGCAAAAGGCTATGCAAGACCGGCCTCCAGGCGCAGAAGGAGGGCTTTAAGAATCTGGAACAGGTACGGTCTTCCGGGGCTGTCTTTGCTGGCACCGGCTCTTACCGGGGTCCACCTGGCCGTACTCATTGCTTTGACCTTCAGAACTACAAAAAAAGATCTTCTGGTGTGGATGAACATCAGCCTGGTGGTCTGGACCACTGGCCTGACTCTGGGAGTTTATTACGGTATCGAAGGCCTGCGGTTTTTAACCGGCTGAGTATACTTTTAATGTAACCATTCAGGGGGCGCAGGAAACGTCCCGGGGACAGTCCCCGCGACACCTTTTTCGCACAAAAATTGTAGACACTAAGTTTGTGAACCTGCTCAGTTAGTACTTAGCGGGGACAGTCCCCAGGCCTGGTGCCAGTAGCCACCACCGAGAACCCCCTGAATGGTTACCTTTTAATTATGCAAGGAGAAACACTTGAAAATTGGAATTAGTACATGCCTTCTGGGCGATAACGTGCGCTATGACGGAGGGCACAAGCTGGACAGGTACCTGCGGGACCTGCTGGGCAAGTATGTGAGCTATGTACCGGTATGCCCGGAAACCGAATCGGGAATGCCCATACCCAGAGAAGCCCTGCGGTTGGTAGGGGATATAGACTCTCCAAGGCTGGTCACCCAGAAGTCCGGAGAGGACTATACCAGTGTCATGCAAAGCTGGGCATCAAAAAGGCTGGATGCACTGGAAAAAGAAAAGCTGTGCGGTTTCATTTTTAAGAGCAAGTCTCCCAGCAGCGGCATGGAGAGGGTAAAAGTCTACAATGACAAGGGTCACCCGGTTCCCAAGGGGCGGGGGATATTCGCGGGAATGTTCATGGAGCGCTTTCCCCTGCTGCCCGTGGAAGAAGAGGGCAGGCTGCATGATCCCATGCTCAGGGAGAATTTTATCACCAGGATATTTGTCTACGGCAGGTGGCTGGAACTGATGGAGCAGGGGCTGACCACCGCCCGTCTCATTGATTTTCATACCCGGCACAAGCTGCTCCTTATGGCCCACAATGTAAATGCCTACAGGGAGCTGGGCAGGCTGGTGGCCGGGGCCAGGGAGCTGCCTCCTGATGAGCTCGCAGATCAATATATAAGCAAACTCATGACAGCCCTGAAACTTTCTTCCACCATCAAGAAAAACGTCAACGTGCTGCAGCATGTCATGGGGTACTTCAAGAAGGACCTGAGCAGCGATGAAAAGCAGGAGCTGCTGGAAGTCATCGGCAACTACAAAGATTCGCTGGTGCCACTTATCGTGCCTGTAACCCTTCTTAATCACTACGTGCGCAAATACGACCAGCCATATCTCAAGGAGCAGGTGTATCTAAATCCCCACCCCATGGAGCTCAAGCTTAGAAACCATGTGTGATGGGTGGATTCGGGAATTCAGGGATTGGGGGATTGAGGGATTGGGGAATTGAGGGATTAAGAAATTAAGGGATTGAGGGATTGGTGAATTCAGGGATTGGGGGGCAATCCTGCAATCAACTATGATTTTTAAGTTCAATTATTGCAGCATGTTGCTGTCAAACAGGGTTAGTATTATATCCAGCACGGTCTACTCCCCTCCTTGGTTAAGGAGGGGCTGGGGGTGGTTCGTGTTGAAGGTCCACTTCCTTACAAATCAAGCAGTTGAGAAGTTTATCAGACAAAGATGCTTTTCAGCGCTGTGAGGACTTTTTTCTTCTTTTTGATGTTGGGGGTCATGCGCACGTAGGTACTGGACTCCTTGCGGCTCAAAACGTCTATGGCGCGCTGGACAGACATCTGGTGGTACTTGTCGAAGTCTTCGTGGTAATAACTGGTTATGCGGCGGCGGTTTAACCCGGACATGCTCAGATAGGCCCGGTACACCCCCTGAAAGCCCTTGGACCGGCAATCCTTGGGGTCTATCACCTTTCTGGCCAGCCGGTCATTTGACTTCAGCCGGCTTTTGTCCATGCGGGCTACAGCCGGCCAGCACTTTCTGGTCACCAGGCTGTCGGACTCCATCTCCACCCAGGCATGGCCCAGTTTGCCCCTGGAACCCAGGTCCATTTTACCGTGGGCCACTGTGTCAGCAGCCAGATGGCTTAAAAAACCACAGGCAAAAGCCTGATCCGTGCGTTTGCCTGCAGCCTGCAACAACATAAACCCGGTTTCCCAGTCATGGGGGTTTTTCTGTCCCGGCTTGCCCAGAAAATAGTCCGCCACCACCGAACCGTAAATGAAATTGGTGGAATAGGCTGTTAGAAGAGAGTACACTGCTACCGGCAGCAAACTGGCCGCCCGCAGTATCTCAAAGGCGAAATGTGTATGGGTCATGGGACCCCAGGCAAATGCATTTTCAGCGGAAACAAAAAATATGATCAGGAAAAGTATAAATATTTTTTTCATAAGTCAGTAGTTCTTTGCGGAAATATTGGAGTGCATCCCTGCCCTGATTGGTTGTTGAGTTGCCCTGTATGGACAAGCCATTATATTTTGGTGACAGACTCCGGAAGTACAAAAAAAGACAGGGGCAGTAGCCCCGAAACTTCTTGCACATATATCATCGATTTAGATTACGTCAATAGCGGAGCAGAAAAAATCGGGGAAAATATTTGATTTCGGCAGAACTGATAAACAACTCAGGCTGCTTTGCTGCTTAGAAAGCTGAATATGCTCTGCAGAAGCTTTTCCTTGTCCAGCTTGATCTGGTAGTCGTCTATGCCTACCTTCTTGCCCCGGGCCACGTCCTCTTCCCCGGCCAGGGAGGTCAGGGCCAGGACCGGCAGG
>NZ_QYZY01000320.1:0-4867 GCF_003838035.1 Desulfonatronospira sp. MSAO_Bac3
GCACAAGGCCAGGGGACTGTCCCCGCTAAGTGATGATTATGAAGCTTCACAAAATTTTGCGTCTGTACTTTTCATATTGTGCAGTAAAAGTGTCGCGGGGACTGTCCCCCTGGCCGGTATCAGCCCCCTGAATGGTTACGTGCGCTTCATTGCCAAATGGCTGCCATGATGCAGGTGCAAAAAACCGGTGCTTCAGGCTTGAGCCCCTGGCCCTGCCCCGGCAGGGCGGAGCACTGTATGTCCAGCTTCAGGACCAGAAACCGAATCCGGCTTCGGGTTTATCTCTGATTATGCCTTCTTCAGATCTTCAATAATCTTTTGCAGCTACCCGCACTGTTTTGCCGGGTCAGACATCGCCTGAGCCGACGAATTCATGGCATCAGTGTTTTCCCTGGAAATGCGATTCACATCTACCATGCTCTTGTTCAGTTCCTCGCTGGTAGAGGACTGCTCTTCAATAATCCTGGCGGTCCAGGCTGCGGTAGTTGATGGCTTCACTCAGGTGGGCTGTACTGATATGCTCCTGGCCTTCCAGATCGGCAACGGTCCTGGCCAGACGCAGAATCCTGGTATGTGCCCTGGCGGACAGGGCCAGACGCTGAACAGCCACCTCCAGAAATGCATGCTCTTCCTGGCCCAGGCTGCAGAATTCAGACAGCCATTTGCCCGAAAGCTGGCTGTTGGTCAGAAAAGGCAGGTCCTGGTATCTTTTCTCCTGAATCTGCCTGGCCCTGTTGATGCTGGCCTTCATCTCCCCTGAATCCATGGAACTTCTGGCCTTTTTCAACTCTTCATAAGGCACGGAAGGCACTTCTATATGCAGATCAATGCGGTCCAGAAGAGGACCGGAGATGCGGTAGCGGTAACGCTGGATCTGGGTGGGTGTGCAGGTGCAGGGATGCTGATCATGAGTAAGATACCCACATGGGCATGGGTTCATGGCCGCCACCAGCATAAAATCCGCCGGGTAGCGAAGGGACATGGCCGCCCTGGAAATGGTCACTTCGCCGTCCTCCAGGGGCTGACGCAGGACCTCCAGGACATGTTTTTTAAACTCCGGCAGTTCGTCCAGGAACAGAACTCCCCTGTGGGCCAGGGAGACCTCCCCCGGGCGCGGGTAATGCCCCCCGCCGATGAGCCCTGCATCAGATATGGTATGATGCGGACTTCTGAAGGCCCGCTGAACTATCATGGCCTGCTGGGGATCCAGCTGACCGGACACGCTGTATATCTTGGTAACTTCCAGGGCCTCTTCAAAGCTGAGCCCCGGCAGCACCGTGGGGATTCTCTGGGCCAGCATGGTCTTGCCGCTGCCGGGAGGACCGATGAAAAGCAGGTTGTGCGCCCCTGCTGCAGCTATTTCAATGGCCCGTTTGGCATTGTCCTGGCCTTTGACTTCGGAAAAATCCACAAGGAAATCGGCACCTCTTTGCCACAGAGTGTCGATATCAAAGTGCACGGGCTCCTGGTCAATCTCCCCGGAAAGAAATCTCACTGCCTGGCCCAGACTGTCCATGCCGTACACCGGAATGCCCTGGACCACAGCTGCCTCCTGGGCGTTGACCGCTGGAACCATTACCGCCCTGGCCTTGTCGTTTCTGGCCTTGAGAGCCAGGGGCAGGGAGCCGTTTATGGCCTTAAGTTCACCCGTGAGGGAGAGTTCGCCGGACATGAATATATTCTGGATGTTTTCGGCTGGAACAATGCCTGAGGCTGCCAGCAGCCCCAGGGCCAGGGGCAGGTCGTAACTGCTGCCTTCCTTGCGCACGTCTGCAGGAGCCAGGTTGATGGTTATCCTGGCGGGAGGCAGCTTGTATCCGCTGTTTTTCAGGGCTGAAAAGACCCTTTCCTTGCTCTCCTTGACCGCACCTTCGGCCAGACCCACCAGGGTAAAGGCAGGCATACCCGCCCTGGAATAGTCCACTTCCAGTTCGATGCGGATGGCGTCAATGCCTAAAAGCGCTGCAGTGGTAATTTTGGCGAACATTGGTCCTGCCGGTGAAAATTACTGGATTCTGCTTCCAATCCTGTCCCAGCGGATATTGGAGAAGCCTTCCCAGGACCAGTAGATCCTCCAGGCCTTGCCGATGATCTTTTCCCTTTCCACGAAATGATCATCCCAGAACCTGGCATCATATGACTGATCCCGATTGTCCCCCAGGACGAAATACTTGCCTTCGGGAACCTCCTTGGGGCCGAAGGTATCACGGCTGTTCATCACCCTCTGGTCAGCGTGCTGAACATAGTCCTCCTGGACCCTGTCCCCGTTGATATACACTTCTTTATCTTCAATGAAAATCTCATCTCCTGGTGTGCCTATGACTCTTTTGATAAAATCCTTGGAAGGGTTCTCGGGAAACTCAAAAACTACTATATCCTGAAATTCGGGTCCGTCGAATTCAAATATATATCTGTCCATGAAAGGCATATGTATTCCGTAGCTGAACTTGGTTACCAGCAGGTGATCTCCGATCTCCAGAGTGGGGAGCATGGATCCCGATGGGATCTTAAAGGCCTGCACAACGAATGTCCTGATGAATATGGCCAGAATAAGGGCTATGATCAGGGCTTCTGCATACTCTTTCAAAAGTTTGTGCCATCTGGGGTTCATTTATATTTCCGTCCTGTTGGGATGTTTTTTGTATGGTTTTGTCTTTGATAAAACAGGCTGCACATGGCGTCCAGGCAGCAACCAGATTTAGTCGTCTGAACTCAGGGCCGCCAGAAAGGCCTCCTGGGGGATCTCCACGCTGCCCATTTTTTTCATGCGCCTTTTGCCTTCCTTCTGCTTTTCCAGAAGCTTTCTCTTTCGGGTTATGTCGCCGCCGTAACACTTGGCAGTGACGTTTTTGCGCATGGGCGGAGTTCTTTCCCTGGCAATCACCTTGTTGCCGATGGTGGCCTGGATAATCACCTCGAAAAGCTGCCTGGGTATGACCCTTTTGAGCTTGAGGGCCAGGGAGCGGCCTTTGTGATAGGCTTTTTCCCGATGCACAATGACCGACATGGCATCTACGGGTTCCTGGTTTATGAGTATGTCCATCTTGACCAGGTCAGCCCGGCGAAAGTCCAGGACCTCATAATCCAGGGAGGCATATCCCTTCGTAACGGACTTTAACCGGTCGAAAAAATCAAAAACTATCTCGGCAAAAGGTATCTCATAAGTGATGATCACCCGGGTGGATGAGAGATAGCGCAGATCCTTCTGCTGGCCGCGCTTTTCCTCGCAAAGGCTCAGCACGTTACCCACGAATTCGTTGGGCACATGGATCTCCATGCGCACATAAGGCTCCCGGACCTCGTCTATCTCCTGCACCGGCGGCAAGTTGGCCGGATTGTCCACTTCCAGCACCTCTCCGTCCACCCTGTGCACCTTGTACACAACCGAAGGGGCAGTGGCTATGAGGCTTACCTGAAACTCGCGCTCCAGCCTCTCCTGAATGACATCCATGTGCAAAAGACCAAGAAATCCGCACCTGAAACCGAACCCCAGGGCCTGGGAAGTCTCGGCTTCAAACTCCAGGGCAGCATCGTTCAACTGCAGCCGCTCCAGGGCGTTCTTGAGGCCATCGTAATCCTCGGATTCCACAGGATAAAGCCCGCAGAAAACCATGGGCTGTACCCTCTTGAATCCCGGAAACGGGCTGTCAGCAGGGCGCGCCGGGTTGGTGATGGTATCTCCCACCCGGGCCTCCTTGAGGTCCTTGATGCCGGCGCACAGAAAACCCACTTCCCCGGTGTACAGGCAGTCTGTATCCATGGGTCCTGGCGAAAAAATACCCAGCTTGGCTACTTCAAACCTTTTCCTGTTGGAAAACATCATTATTTCCTGGCCCCGCTGGATACTGCCGTCCAGGATACGAAAGAGCACCATAACTCCCAGGTAGGAATCATACCAGGAATCAAAGATAAGGGCTTTCAGGGGGTCGTCCTTTTTACCCCTGGGAGCCGGTGTAAGGTGGACTATTTTTTCCATGAGGTCCGCCACGCCCTCCCCGGTCTTGGCACTGACCAGAGAGAGATCGGAGCAGTCCAGCCCCACTATTTCCTCTATCTCTTCAGCTATGCGCAGGGGATCAGCACTTGGCAGATCTATCTTGTTCAGAACCGGGATTATTTCCAGGTCATGGTCCAGGGCCAGATAGACATTGGCCATGGTCTGAGCCTCCACCCCCTGGGTAGCATCCACCACCAGCAGTGCCCCGTCGCAGGCCGCCAGGCTCCGGGACACCTCGTAGGAAAAATCCACGTGGCCCGGGGTATCTATCAGGTTCAGAATGTAGTCCTGCCCGTCCCTGGCCCGGTATGGAATGCGCACTGTCTGGGCCTTTATGGTAATGCCCCTTTCCCGCTCCAGTTCCAGGCGGTCCAGGTACTGCTCTTTTTTGTCCCGGTCAGTCAAAAGACCGGTCAGTTCCAGTATTCTGTCGGCCAGGGTGGACTTGCCGTGGTCTATATGCGCGATGATACTGAAATTACGAATATTTTCCTGTTTTACCATTTAGTGACTTACTCTTGAAACTTTGCTTGTCACGCCTCTGGCGTGATAAATTTCCTTCCAATACACAGGGGCCATAAAAAAATTTGTGCTATGGTACTGGAATTTTCCGATGATAAGCGTAAGCACGGACAGTTAAGTGGCCAGGGGCAACTTGTTCGCTTGGGTTGCGGGCATAGCCAGCTTTAGTGACTTACTCCTAAAACCCTGTCATAAAAAATAAGAAACTTAGACAGGATTAACAGGATTGACAGGATAAGCAATCAGCGGCCGGAAGCCGCAGATTGCATTAGCCATCCAGCACTCACTTTCTTCCGGCACCCATGAATGCAGGAAAAAAGTGAGTGCTGGAGTGATAACCTTTTGGCC
>NZ_QYZY01000321.1:0-4788 GCF_003838035.1 Desulfonatronospira sp. MSAO_Bac3
CATCCCTGCCCACTCCGCTCACATAAAAAGGATCCAGCCCCAGACCCTGCAGGTGACGGGCTGCATTAAAGGGGGCACCCCCGATTACCCTGGACTGGTCCGGGAAGATATCAAAAAGGACCTCCCCGAAAACCAGGACCCTGTCAAAAGCATTTTCATGCATATCCCTTCAACTCCCTGAATATTTTTGACTTGCGCCAGAAACCAGGCCCAAAGCCCATGACCTGGCCCCTCGCCCCCCTCCGAGCAGTCGGACATGTCGGTCCTGTCAGACCTGTCGGACCAGTCAGACCTGTCAGACATGTCAGACCAGTCAGACCAGTCAGACCACCATCAATCCTGATAAATCCACTCCCTGATCCTCTGGCACTCCTGATCCCATTCTGAAGACATCCTCTTGCCGAGAAACATGGAGTACACCTCATCGGTATAGTATATGGCCCTCTCCAGCAGGTACATTTTCTCCAGGAAAGCACCGTCGGGGTCCTCTCCTTCCTGGAGCTGGGTATCCACTTTCGGCGGCTTTAGCCCGTTGAAGGAAAACATCCCTGCATCCAGCTGCATGCTCCAGGAGTTGCTGTCTTCTTCCAGGGTCACCCTGGCCTGGACCACCTTCTTGCCGGTTCCAAGACCCAGCTTGGCCTCCTGCAGCCTGGACATCATGCCAGTACAGACCGCCTTTTCCAGGCTCTCACCTTCTCCGCCCTCCACCACGATCTTCTGTCCCATCCACAGGGCGAAATCCTCACCTTCTCTGGTCTTGAACACGTGATTCTGCTCTTCGCTTTTAAACCAGAGCCAGGTCAAAAAATCCTTTCCCAGTACAGCGTCCTTTTCCTGTGCCAGTTGTAAATCCATCTTAACTTCCTTTTTTTTCAGTCCCATGGGATATATGTCTGAACTCTATCCCTTCCCTGCTGATTAAAGCCTCCTTGTCCCCGGGAAACTGCACCCTGGCCCCGGTCTTCCGGCTCTGCCACAGCTCATCCAGCTTGAATATATTCTCCACCAGGGCCTGTCCCGGCCCCAGAGAGTCCAGTATTTTTTTATACAAACGCATCCTGACAGCCTGATGCATACCGGCAAGCAAATCCCCGGACAGTAAATCTTCCTCTTGAACATCCTGCCGGGCTTCTTCAAGGATATGATCCCAGTAATCTGCATCCACCCGGCCCAGCCTCCAGATATTGGCAATGGATTTCAGAAAACCGGGATTTATTGCTTCAAACTCCGGAACCAGAGACATCCTTACCCTGTTGCGCAGGAAGGTTTTGTCTTTGTTGGTGGCATCAAGCACATAACCCTGGCCCGCAGTCTCCAGAAAATCCATGATGCACTTCCTGGGAATCATTAAAAGGGGCCTTAAAATCCTTCTTTCCGGCACATAAGCCCGCATCCCTGACAGCCCCGGCCAACCTGTACCTCTTTGCAGACGCATGAGAATGTCCTCGGCCAGATCGTTTAAGTGGTGCCCCGTAAGGACATAATCAGCTCCGGTCTTCCTGGCCACACCATGCAGGTACCTGTAGCGCAGTATGCGCGCGGTCTCTTCAATGCCCCCCCTTCCCCTGCCCGCCAGCCTGGATACATTGCTTCGGCCCAGGTGCAATTCCATGCTCAGTTGAGAACAGGTATCCTGCACCAGGGCCAGATCTTCCCCGGCTTCCCTGCGCAGACCATGGTCCAGATAAGCTGCCTCCAGCTTCATGTTCAGGCTGGGAGCCAGATAATGCATAGCCAGGACAAGGGCTGCCGAATCCGGCCCTCCGGAGAAACCGGCCAGGACTTTTTTGCCTTTAAGACTTACACCGGCTTGCCTGTGCACGAAAGAGGAGATGTTCAGACAGAAATGCGCCCACTTTGTGGGCAGGTCCTGAATTTTTGAGTAGCGCATGCAGGATTTTAAAATATTTTTCAGTTTACGTTTGTGACTATTGTCACAAACCTCTTTCAATGATATGGGTCCAGGCATTCAGACGAAAAAAGATGCTGGAACCTTCCGGCTTGCACCCGGAAAAATAATGGGACTCTACCAGAGTGTATCAGCACTATGGAAAACTTCAAAAGCTTTTGCAGCACATTTCAGTAAATATTTTCGTTGTCAGTGATGGCGTAACATACCTTTTTTTAAAAAGAAAAAAAACCCTTAAAGCCCAAAAAAAAGTAACCATTCAGGGGGTTCTCGGTATTGATTGCTGGTACTCACGCCTCTGGCGTGACTTGGGGACTGTTCCCGGGCCGGTTCCGGCGCCACCTGAATGGTTGCAAAAAATATCTATTCAAAGTTTTGATAAACGCCCCGACAATCGTTTCCCTGACGTCGGGATCTGCAGCCCGGATTCCGTCAACCGAAAACCTGACATGATTGATATAAAACAAAAAACCATGCCGGACAAACAGTAGTGATAACCATTTTTCAGAAATGTAAAAAAATTCTTTTTTTGCTTGAAAAAAGGTTGGACTTTGTTTAAATGATGTAAGTTTGTCTTTGCTTTATAATTTCAGAAAGGCAAACACCCAAGAAATTTGAGGAGAAACTAAAGCCCATGCTCAGTCCCGAAGAACAAAAAGCACAGGATATCATTCAAAAATTTATTCACGACAATATACCGGAATATATCCTGGATAATGCCCAGGAACTATACTCTGAAAACGGCATCCACAAGATTAATGTCAATCATAGGGATCAGTACCTTGACCTGGAAGGCAGGATCCAGGGAGAGGATTTTCAGGTATACAACTCCGAAATCGGTCTCAACCTGGACAGTGAAACCATAAACTTTCACTGCAACTGCCCGGAGTCTTTTACCGGAATCTGCAAACATATTGGTGCCACCGCCCTGAAGTTTCTTGCCGGACTAAGAGAAGAAACAGGTGAAGACACACCTGTCACCAGGACTGAATGGCGGCACACCTTTCGCATATACTTTGCCACCGAGCTGGAGCCCGAGCCGGGTCAACATTACCTGGTTTACAGGTTTTTTCCGGAACCCGGACGACTGCAGGTGGAATTCTACCGGGCCAGGCAGAACAAAAACGGGCTTTCATCGGTACTCAATCCCGTTACCCTGGAGCAGATCATCCGCAACCCCAACTGGTGCGAAATATCCCCCCAGCTTCCGGATGTAGTAACCCAGATAGGCTATTCCCTGGACTATTTCGGACACCGGGTGGAAATACCTCCCGGCCTTTTGACCTGGTTTTTCTGGAGCATCAGAAACGAGTATTATCTGTTCTGGGAAGACACAGAGCAGCCGGTACGCGTGGAAACCACATCCATGCGCCTGCAGCTTAGCCCCAGGCTTACAGATGAAGGCCTGGGGTTTGATATCATGCTTGGACGCGAAGGCAAGCTGCCTTTTTCCATCTCAGGAGAAAAAGCATTCTTTTACGGCCAGCTGCCCTTGTGGGTCTGCTGGAAAAACAGCTTCTATCCAGTGCAGACGGGTCTCAACCCCGCCCTGGTGCAGGAACTGGTCTCAGAACAGCCTGTTATTCCCCATAGTGAAATTTCTGAATTTCTGGACAGAGTCTGGACCAGGATTCACACTTCCGACCTATACGGCCATGAAGAGTTTCTGGAGCGCATGTCCCCCATTTTTGTACCAGCCGTGTTCAATCCCAAGCTCTACCTGGACGAGGAGGGCAGCCTGCTTACGCTTCAGATCCAGAACGTATATGAAACAGAGCACGGAGAAATCACCCTTCCCGGTCCCAACCAGGACCTGCAGACCGGGAGTTATCAGTTCGAGGGCAAGTCATTTCTGGTGCGCAGAGAACAGGCCAAAGAAGAAGAACTTCTGTCCAACCTGCAGAACATCGGTTTCCAATCCAGAAACAACAACATGTGGTTTCTGGAGCCTGAAGAGGCCATAACCTTCCTGCTGGATTCCTATCCCAGACTTGTGGAACAGTACCGGGTATACGGGGAAAAGAACCTTACCCGGTACCGGGTGAGGCTGAGCCCCCCCAATGTTGTGGCCAAAGTGGACACCTCCAAAGACGACAAGTGGTTCAACCTGGACATCAAAGTCGAATACGACGATATACGGGTACCCATAGAGAAGATATGGAAGGCCTGGATCCAGGGCAAGCGCTATATCCAGCTCAAGGATGGCTCCTACACCAGTCTGCCCGAATCCTGGATTAAAAAGCTGGAACACAAGCTGCAGACCATGGGGCTTGACCCGCAGAAAGCCCCCAAAAAGAAATTTCAGAATCACGAAGTGCCTGTACTGGAAAACATTCTGGATGACATTGACAATGTTCAGGCCGACTCCTTCTGGAACGAACTGCGGGAAAAAATCCATTCCTTCAAAGAAGTCAGGCAGATTGATCCCCCTCAGGGTCTTAACGCAGAACTGCGCCCTTATCAGCAGCAGGGACTGAGCTACCTGAATTTTCTTTATGAATACCGTTTCGGGGGAATACTGGCCGATGAAATGGGCCTGGGCAAAACCATCCAGACCCTGGCCTTTTTACAGAAACTAAAGGAGCAAGGCAAAAAAGGCCCCTCCATGATAGTGGTCCCCACTTCGGTTCTGACCAACTGGGAACGTGAGGCGCAGAAATTCGTACCCTCCATGCAGCGTCTGCTCATTTATGGATCCAGAAGATCGGGCATGTTCAAAAAAATTAAACAATCCGATCTGATCATTACTACTTACGCCCTGCTGCGCCGTGACCTGGAAGAACTCCAGGAACATGAATACAATGCCATTATCCTGGACGAAGCCCAGAACATCAAAAACCCCAATACAATAACCGCACGCTCTGTGCGCAAGCTCC
>NZ_QYZY01000322.1:0-2718 GCF_003838035.1 Desulfonatronospira sp. MSAO_Bac3
ACTGATATGCCGGCCCCGGTCAAAGCCAGCATGCACTCAGAACTGCGGATGGCTCCAGCTGCTTCCTGGTAGAGTTTTTCACTGTTGGACATATGTAATGCTGTTGCTTATGTTAATATCAAACATATAAAACCGGCCTGTGCATTTTTTTGCTCTGACAGGGTCAGAATCGCTCAATCCTGAGAAACGTCTGTCTTACTGGATTTTCTCAACCTGGACAAGAGATCCAGGGAATTCTGCTCCGCCTGTTCGTATTCCTGCATGTCCATGCCGGCACCCAGGGCGATTTTCTGCCGCATTTCCCGGCTTACCAGGTCCTCAGGGCCATGGGCGTCATTATTTATAACCAGCTTTGCCCCGTAGATCCTGGCCAGGTTGAGCACATGGCCGTTGGTGAGGCTGTGCCCCTTCCTGGTGGTGATTTCCAGGTAAACCCCTTTTTCCGCCGCCATCCGGACATCTTCCGGGGTAATCAGTCCCGGGTGAGCCAGGACATCAGCCCCGGCCCGGATGGCTGCATGATTGGTACCCTGGACCACCGGCTCCACGATGGTCTCCCCGTGGACCAGGACTATCTCGGCCCCCAGATCCCGGGCGTTTTTAACTACGGTTTCCATCAGGGGCGGAGGCACATGCGTCAACTCCACTCCCCCGAGAAGCTCAATCTCGGTATAAAGGCAGTAGTCTCTGACCACCTTTTGCTGGCTTTCAAGGATGTGCCGCAGATTGGAATCATCCACGTGATCGGTGAATGCCAGGCCGCGGTAGCCTGCCGCCCTGGCCCGTCTAGCAAGTTCCGCAGGTATCAGGCCACCGTCGCTGTAAACAGTATGCGTGTGCAGATCAATCATGTATTGCTCTCAAACCTTGTCCAGCCTTGTTCACATCTTGTATTTGGTATCATCCAGGTTGAATTTCTCCAGTATCTCAGCCCACTTCTTGCTCTCTTCATCATCCAGCACCACCTGGTAATCACCCTGCTGCTCCTTCATGATGTCTTCAAGTATCTGCTGGCGAACCATGATGGGAACCTTGGCCCTTACCGCCATGGCAATGGCGTCGGACGGCCGGCTGTCTATGCGCAGGACGTTTTCCTCCTGCTGCAGCACAATCACTGCATAGTAGGTTGATTCCTTGATCTCGGTCACCTCCACGTGCAGCAGATGGCCTCCCAGGTTATTCAATGTATCCAGGAAAAGGTCGTGGGTCATGGGCCTGGGCATGCTCATGCCCTTGAGGGGTATTGATATGGCCATGGCTTCCAGGGCCCCGATCCAGATGGGCAGAATATACTTGTCCTGTTCATCCTTTAATATGACCAGGGGCATGTTGGTCTTTTCGTCCATGGCCAGTCCGAATATTTCCATTTTGATAAGCATTAGATCACCTCTCCGCTCAGGGAATGTTTGTGGGCTCTGACAATGGTCACGCGGAGCACCTCTCCAGTGCAGTCCCGCTCCACGGGCAAATGCACGTGCACCAGTCTTCCACCAGGATCTCGGCCTGTCCAGGATACTGTATCAGGCGGCCCCTGTTTTTTGCTCCTGCCTTCCACGAGCACCAGTTCCTGTCTTCCCACACGACCGGCAAGTCTGTCCCGGGTCAATTCGCTTTGCAGCTGCTGAAGCCGGGCAAGCCTCTCTGTCTTTGTTTCATCGTCGATCTTGGGCTGCATGTCTGCTGCCCGAACTCCGGGACGATCCGAATATTTAAAGGAAAAACTGCTGTCAAAGCCGACCTTTTTCACAATGTCCATGGTATTTTCAAAATCGGCATCCGTCTCACCGGGAAAACCCACTATCAGGTCGGTGGTCAGAGAAATATCCGGACAACTGGACCTGAGCTTCTCAACGATGCGTAGGTAGTCGTCACTGTTGTACTTGCGCCCCATGGATGAAAGCACTTGGTCAGAGCCCGACTGCAGGGGCAGGTGAAGGTGCGGGCAAAGTGCGGGCAGTTCTCCGAAGGCCTGGATAACCTCCTCATCGATATCCTTGGGATGAGACGTGGTAAACCGGAGCCTTTCCAGGCCCGGCAATGCGGCCACGCTGCGAAGAAGTTCGGAAAAAGGTATATCCCTGCCTTCTTTGTCCTGGCCGAAACTGTTGACGTTTTGCCCCAGAAGTGTGATCTCCCTGCATCCCCGGGCAACCAGCCCGGCGCACTCCTGCAGAATTTCCCGGGAGGAACGCGACTTCTGCCGCCCCCTGGTATAAGGTACAATACAGTAGGCGCAGAAATTGTCGCAGCCCTGCATTATATTTACAAAAGCCTGGACCGGGGCCTTTTCCGGCTGGTATCCCTTTCTTTCCGGATAGTGATCCTGAAAGTCAAGCAGGCTGGTCTTCAGATGCCTGTCCTTGAGCAGCCTCTTGATTGCCTCCGGCACCATGACCAGGCCGTCCGTCCCGAACACCAGGCGTACAAAGGAAAACCTCTCCAGAAACCTCCTGCCCACCTGCTGGGCTACACATCCTCCCACCCCGGCGAAGACGTGCGGTTTTTCCCTGGTATACTCATACAGCCTGCCCAGCAGACTGTATATCTTTTGCTCCGGCTTTTCCCGCACACTGCAGGTATTTATGAGAAATATATCGGCTTCCTCCTCCCTGGAGCAGGGCTTAAGGCCCAGGGCCTGCAGAGCCTGATCCAGCCACAGGGAGTCGCTGACATTCATCTGGCAGCCGAACGTAAAGATATAATAATTCATACCTTAAG
>NZ_QYZY01000323.1:0-6243 GCF_003838035.1 Desulfonatronospira sp. MSAO_Bac3
GTTCTTCCTGGCGCTGCTCGGTCCGGGCTTCAGCCTCCATTCTGGCGGCGTCTGCAGCTACTCTTTGATCCTGGGGGGAGGGGTTTGCCGGGGCCAGGGCCGCCCGGCGCACGGTACGGGCCTTTTCCTCGGTCTTTTCAGCGTCTCCGGGTACAGGTGAGGAGTCTATGGAGACCTCTCCTTCAACCGCGTACTGCCTGCCATCCGGCCCTGTCTCATAGGAATAGCTGGCCCCGCCGGTTACATACTGGCCCCCGGCTGCGATGTGGGCCTGTTCATGGGCGCGCACTTCGGCGTCACGCTGTCTTAGTTCCTGCAGTTCCTGTCGTTCTTCAGCCGAAAGTTCTGTTTCACCTCGCAGACTGTATTCTTCTTCACCCTGCTTATAGTCTTCACTGTGATGGTCAATGTCGCCCCGGGGAGAGGACTGCACTTCTTCCTGGGTGCCGGGTGAATCTTTTTGGGGTTTGTCTTCCAGGCCATGTTCCTGGTTTCCCCGGGAATGCCTGTCCCGGTGATCAGTTTCAGGTAATGGCCGGGCGTCAGGGCCATATCCAGCGCCTTGTTCCGGCCCGGCAGAGATATTTATCCCGGAGGCTGACTTGCGGGTCTGCTGATTTTCCGGAGCATGGGAAAAAACAGCTCTGTCCCCCTGCAGTATGTGACCGGCTGTCATATCAGCGCCAAAGGAGCTTTTGCCGGCTTGCATATCTGTTTGTGATGCAGTCTCGGAGCCGCAGGTAGAACATGGAGATTCGCAGCAGGTATGCGACTGTCCCTGTTCAGCTGACTGAAAGCCGCTTATGCCCGCATGGTCGAATGTCGGGGAATTTTCCGTTGAAACCTGCATTCCATACCCCTCCCTGAAAAGGTCTGGTTATATCTTGTCAGAATCGTCGGAACTCATTTGTCTGACAGCAGAACAAACTAATGCTGATAACTCTATCGGCTGTTCGTGGGAAAACTTTAGGCTTAATGCTGAAATTTTGCCTGTCATGCCTCCGGCGTGATTAAATTTCTTCCTTTGCGATCTTCGCGCCTTTGCGTGAGAAAATGTTTTTGGGTTGCGGGAGTAGCCAGCAGCTTAATTTTTTTATAAATTCTGACACAAAGCCCAGGATGATTATTATAAATTCCTGGAGACTTGTTTTTTGCCGGCTGGTTTAATAAGGAGTTTTCCAGCCCGGGAACAAAAAAACACGTAATCAGAGAATGAAAATATAATGCAAATAAAAGATGGGTTGGAAGCACACAGTATGGTCACAGTAGAGACATACAGGGGCTATGAGGACACTGTCAGGGCATGTCTGGACCGTATCGGGGCCGGCAGTGCCATGCGGCGGCGCAGGCTCATCTGGATAAAGCCCAACCTGGTCAATGACTCGCCTTTTCCGGTGACCAGTGATCCGGAAATGATCCGGGCGGTGGTTGAGTATGTCCGGGAAAATTCCAGGGCCAGGATAATTATTGCCGAAGGCTGCGGGGACTCTGGAATGGAAACCCGTGAAGTCTTTGAATCCCTGGGGTACGACAGGCTTGCAGCAGAGCTTGGAGTGGAGCTTCTGGACCTGAATCATGAACCCCTGAAAAGGCTTAGTAATCCCGGGTTGGAGTTTCTGCCGGAAATATATCTGCCCAAAAGGATTTTTTCCGGGATGCTCATATCCGTGCCGGTTTTAAAGCGCCATTCCCTGGCCGGGGTTACCCTGGCCATGAAAAATCTCATGGGGCTGGCTCCGCCAAAGCATTATCAGCAGGGTGGCAGCTGGAAAAAATCTTATTTTCACAGCCGGATGCAGCGCAGCATATTCGAGCTCAACTGTTACCGCAAACCGGACCTGTCCATTGTGGATGCCAGGGTGGGCCTGGCCCAGTATCATCTGGGCGGTGCAGAGTGTTCCCCGCCGGTAAACAGAATACTGGCCGGTTTTGATCCCGTGGCCGTGGATGCGGCCGGGGCAGAGCTGCTCGGGCTTTCATGGCAGGATGTGGGACATATCCGCATGGCACACGGGGTGCTGGGAAATGCCCAGTGGTAAGCCACCAGGCTTTTTACACGGCCCTGCGCGAAAAAAGAGGTCCCCTGGGGGCAAATTCCGAAAAAGGATGGGATTTCATGCAACCACCCCCGGCCTTAAGAAGTATGGAGGGGAATTAATACCGTGCCCGTAATCCCATACCAAGTAGCAGACAGGGCATCAGAAATCAGCTGCCCAATGTTGTTTTGAAATTTTTGCTAAGGGCCTCACATGAAAAGCAGCTTATGCAGGTTCGCTTTTGAGACGCGACTGCAGAAAGTCTTTTTTGCCACGCGTCTTCGCGTGACAGGAATCAGTAAAAACAAAGAGTGATATAATTGGTTCGTTCCTGAATTCCTGATTGCCTGACTGTTTGCAGGCGTATCATGGCAGGCAATCTTTGCAGAAGCGTTCACCTAACCATCTCTTGGTGAACCGAACACGGCCATCCTGCCAGTTTTTGCATTCCATGCGGCCAGGGCCAGCCAGAGCAAAGGCACAGCCAGAAAAAACAGAAATGACAGGGGCCAGCCCATGAGTTCAGGCAGAAAAAAAGCCTCTCCCAGGAACCCGGCAGGCTCAAACTTCTGTACCAGGAAAAAACCAAGAGAGCTGAACACGGCAAAGGCAAGCATGCTGAGCATCACCCGCACATGCCCCTCGCCTGCACGCCACAGAGTGCCTGTTGCGCAGGTTCCGGCCTGCAGCATGCCAAAGCCGAAAATTACTCCCCCTGAGAAGCTGCCCAGCCAGAAAGGATGCTGCACTCCTGCGGACTCCGGCTGAATAAGCGCCAGTTTGAGCAGGCCGGCACCCAGACCGTAAATCACCAGGCTAAACGCGATGACTTTGACCATGGCATAATCGCCGTTTATGAATGGCTCCCTGAAGGCCTGGGCAAAGCAGAGCCTTGAACGCTGCAAAGTTATGCCTATCAGTGCTCCCAGGAGCAGAAGACCTGCTTCCCGGGCATGTCCCTGGAAAAGATAGTATAGAAATAGCCCTGCCAGAAAAAAGACAAAACACCATCCCGCCAGGACGCCCAGAGATGAAACCTGCTCCGGCGCATTGTCCGACTTGCCCTCTGTCTTGCACGGGCACTGTGCCCTGAGCCTTGTTGCAATATTATAAAGCTCCCAGCGCAGAAATCGTACCCCCAGGTAACCGCCAAGGATCAGTCCCGGCAGCATGGCGTATCCACCCAGGGAAAACATGGCGGTTGCATTGTAAAAGCCGCCGACATTGCACCCTGCAGCCAGAGCAGCGCCGATCCCCATCAAAGTCCCTCCTGTGAGGCTTTTGACATACCCGTACCATGAAGAGCGCCTCAACCTGATCCGGCCGGATAAAAACGCAGCCGCCACGGCCCCTGCCAGCAGACCGGCATTGGTTATGGACCCTGGATGCAGCCAGACTTTCTCGGGGCGTTCCGGGTAAAGCCCGACACCGTAGAAAAACCAGTCCCCCCAGTTGCGGAATCCGGCTGTTATCCCCCACATGTCATGCCAGACGAAAACGCCCAGGGCCAGCAAAGCCAGAAGAACTCCTCCGGTCCATACAGACCAGTCCCGGATAAAAAATCCTTCAGGAAGGAAAGAACCTTTGAGTTTGCTCATATCTGCTCCTTTCTTGCAGCAATAGTCTGAAGGGCTTAAAATTGACAGTTTCTACCCAAAAGTAACAGTAAATATATTTCTTGCAGGCCATGGACCCCAAAAATGCTGACAATGCCTGCTGACTGTTTCAGACAGCAACGCCTGTGCCACCTGCTTATGGGCATTGCCGCATCCATGCAGGCAGATCCAAGGTATGCAGAATCAATGGTGTTTATCTGCAAACCCCCAATTATTTAAACGACTGTTTAAACACATCCACAGTCTTCTCCCGCAAAACGATTTCTTGCTGGCACACCCAAATAAGGCCCTGCCTGCGGTTTGCAAAATAATCATTACATTATTATCATGGATACATGGACGATAATTTCATCAAGGCAGAAGAAGATCGATTGCAGGATGTCTGCCGCATAGCTGACATATATGCCCGGAGCCGGCTGGAAAAAGCATCTGAGTTTGCTGAAGAAGTAAAACAGCTGGAGGAAGAAAGACTCAAGTCTCAATCCTCCCTGGAAAAAGACCGTCTGACCAGAGAGATCAGGCAGCGAGCACCCCTTGATCCATCCAGATTCAATCCTGCATTCGAGTACCCGGATGCACCCTACCTGGCCGGACTGGTCATAAAAGACGACGATGCCAAAATCGGGCGTAGACATTACCTCTTCGGTAAACAGGGCCTTGCCGACGTGCGCACCCAGGCCCAGGTGGTGATTGACTGGCGCGATGCCAGGATATCCCGCCTGTACTACGAATGGGAAGAAGGAGAAGAATACGAGGAAGATATAAACGGCAAAGAGCGCACCGGGGTGATCCAGAAAAAGATCTCCTACGGCATCAGGCAGAGAGAGCTTTTGTCCATCAGGACCGGCCGGGAATTCATAGAAAAAAGAAACGGCTCCTGGAAACCGGAAGACGGTGAAAACATCTCCATTACCAGGAAGGAGGAATCCGGGGATCACCGGCTCACGGATATAATCTCGCTTATCTCTCCGGAACAGTTTTCCCTGATCACCAGGGAACATGAGGGCTGCTTTTACCTTACCGGCGGGGCTGGTTCAGGCAAGACAACCGTGGCCCTGCACCGGCTGTCCTATCTTCTGTACAATTACCCGGACAGGTTCAGGCCACAGCGCTGCTTAGTGGTCATGTTCAACCGCAGCCTGCGGGACTATATCGCCCAGACATCAAAAGACCTGCTTACGGACAGGATGCCGGTGGAGACTTTTCACTCATGGGCGGACAAGGCGCTCAAGGCCATGGGAATCAAGGTCAATTTTTCATCCAGGGAAGGCCAGGGACTGAGCTACATCAAAAAATCAGCCTCTTTTTTCCAGGCGCTCTGCGCGCACATTGAACAACAGCCTTTCCCCGGAGACTATCTGCAGGACCTGGGAATGTTTCTAAAGAACAGGAGCCTGTTGCAGCAGCACCTAAAGAAGTCCAGGCGGCTGGATGAGCTTGTCCGGGAGGGAGAAAATATCCTTACAGGCACGAGAAAGGCTCTTTCCTTTGATGATGCCGGGATTCTTCTTTATCTGGCCGGCCAGAGAAATAAAGAAAGCTGCATTCCCGGTGTGCTTGGATGGTATGACCATGTCCTGGTGGACGAGGCCCAGGACCTTTCCCTGACTGAACTTAAGGCCTTGTCCATGGCTTCGTCCAGTTCCCGGAGCATGACCGTATGCGCCGACAGGAAGCAAAAGATCCTGGATTTCGTGGATTCCGGCGGCTTCGATGCCTTTCAGCTTGATCTCAAGAAAAATAACCTCCTGTCCGGGGAACTCAGCGTCAGCTACCGCTCCACCGCCCAGATCATGAAGCTGGCCTCTCAGGTGTCCGGGTACAACCCCGGCCGTATCGCCCACGAGGGTCCGGAGCCCAAATTTCACTCCTTCCCTGACGAACAATCCGCACTGCAATCTCTCAGGCGGGGCATGGAAAATATTGTCCGCTCTGAACCCGGAGGTCTTTTTGCAGTGATCTGTCGCTACAAAAAGGAAGCCCTGACCGTAATCAAGGCCTTGCAGGGCATACCCGGGGCCAGGCTGCAGACCCAGGAGCCCAGTTTCAAGCCGGGCATCCTGGTTACCAACGTCCATCAGGTCAAGGGGCTGGAATTTTCAGGGGTAATCATCTGGAACCCGCATCAAAAAGCCTACCCGGATACACCAGCCGGGCGCAACCTGCTTTACGTGGCCCTGACCAGGGCCGGCAAAAAGCTGGCCGTATATTACTACCAGCCCCTTGCTACTTTGCTGTTGCCGCATTGACAGGTCGCGATACCCGACTTTTTGCAGGTGCATCGAGTCAGGAAACAGGTGACAGGAATCCCTGGTGAAATCTTTTCGGGAACTCCAAGGAGTTATTTCATCACGCCACAGACGTGACAGGCAGTTAAAACAAAGAGTTATAGAATTGTTTTTTTCTGGATTTTAAGTGCCTGACTTTTTGCAGGCGTATCAGGCGTAACCATTCAGGGGGTCCTTGGTATTGATTGCTGGCACCAGGCTTGGGGACTGTCCCCCGCTAAGTACTAACTGTGCACGTTCACAAAACTTCGCGTCTGTAATTTTTGCATTTGTGCAGAAAAGGTGTCGCGGGGACTGTCCCCA
>NZ_QYZY01000324.1:0-14744 GCF_003838035.1 Desulfonatronospira sp. MSAO_Bac3
AAGAATGGAACAGCAAATTCGCAGAGTACCAGGCGGCATACCCGGAACAAGCCCGCGAATTTCTGCGCTGTATTGCCGGAGATTTACCCGGCAACCTGGATCAGACCGTCTCGGAGATGATAAAAAATTTCGACCAGGACAAACAGCCCCTGGCCACACGCAAAGCCTCACACAAAATCATTGACGTCCTTACAGCAGAGCTTCCGGAAATGCTTGGCGGTTCCGCCGATCTCACCGGTTCCAACAAGACCATGCGCACCGGAGCCAGGCCGGTATCCAAAAAAAACAAAGACGGTGACTATATTTATTACGGGGTTCGGGAATTCGCCATGGGTGCCATCATGAACGGCCTGGCCCTGCACGGCGGCTTTATCCCCTTTGGCGGAACATTTCTGGTATTTTCCGACTACTCGCGCAACTCCCTGCGCATGGGGGCCATGATGGGGCTTCGCTGCATCCATGTCCTGACCCACGATTCCATAGGAGTGGGCGAGGACGGCCCCACGCACCAGCCCATAGAACATACGGCTTCTCTCAGGCTGATCCCCAACATGAGCGTGTGGAGGCCTTGCGACACTGTTGAGACTGCAGTGGCCTGGCATAGTGCCCTGAAAAGAAAAAACGGTCCCACCTGCCTGGTGCTCTCCCGGCACAAGCTGCAGCCCATGCAGCGCTCCAGTACACAGCTGGAAAATATCAGGCGCGGCGGGTACATTCTGCTGGACTGTGAAGGAACTCCTGAGGCCATCATTTTGGCCTCCGGCTCCGAGGTGGAGCCTGCCCTTGATGCTGCCAAAGAACTTGGAGCAAAAGGGCGCAGGATAAGAATGGTTTCCATGCCCAGCATCAATTTCTTCATGTCCCAGGACATCAACTACCAGAAAGAGGTCCTGCCCCGGGAGGTGGAGATCAGGCTGGCGGTGGAGGCAGGAGCAGGAGCATCCTGGCATCAGGTGCTTGGCTGCCGGGGAGAGGCTTACGGCATTGAGCGTTTCGGGGAATCCGCCCCGGGCAGCATTCTTTTCCCCTACTTCAAGATGACCTCCACAGACATTGCCCAAAAACTTCTGGATATGCTGCAGCAGTAATTAAATTTAAAAACCATGCAGCGGCCATGGCCGCCAGATTAAATGTGGCCATGGCCGCCAGATTAAATGACAAAAAAGGGGGGATACTTCATGAACCAGGAAGAACCTCAAAGAAACCTTGCCCTGGATCTGGTCCGGGTCACCGAGGCGGCCGCCCTGGCCTCCTCGCGCTGGCTGGGCAAGGGAGATAACAAAAAAGGGGACATGGCAGCTGTGGATGCCATGCGCCTGAGCTTCAACGCCATAGAGATCAAGGGCGTGGTGGTCATTGGCGAAGGTGAAAAAGACAAGGCGCCCATGCTTTACAACGGAGAATCCCTGGGCACCGGAAACGGCCCTGGGATGGACGTGGCAGTTGACCCTGTTGAAGGCACCAAGCTTCTGGCCTATGGACGGCCCAATGCCATTTCCGTTGTGGCCCTGGCTCCCAGGGGGACCATGTATGACCCCGGTCCTGCCTTTTACATGCAAAAAATTGCCGTGCCTTCCCAGGCCAGGGACCACGTGGACATCAACGCTCCAGTTAAAGACAATCTAAGGGCGATCGCGGCCTCTCTGGGCAAATCCGTGGACGACCTGGTGGTGTTCGTTCTGGATAAGCCCCGTCACAAACAGCTCATCGAGGATATCCGGCAGGCGGGTGCCCGCATTCAGCTGCACACCGACGGGGATGTTGCCGGGGCCCTTATGGCAGTCAGCCCTGATGGAGACGTGGACGTAATGATGGGCACTGGAGGCACTCCTGAAGGCGTACTTACTGCAGCGGCCATAATCTCCATGGGCGGGGAAATGCAGTGCCGCCTTGACCCACAGTCGGAACAGGAAAAAGAAAACCTTTTGAGTGCAGGCTACGACCTCAAGAGGGTGCTTACTGTGCGCGATCTCATCCAGAGCGAGGATGTTTTCTTCGCCGCCACCGGTATTTCCGGCGGGACTTTCCTGCAGGGGGTCAGCTTCACCGGACAGGGAGCTTTGACCCGTTCCATGGTCATGCGGGGCAAAACAGGTACATTGAGGCGCATAGAATCCCTGCACTCCTTTGAAAAACTAATGCGCATAAGCGCCATCAAGTACAAGTAATTTCAACAAGTTACAGCTTGCGAGATGTGAATGCGAAGGACCAAACCCATAATCCTGGGAATCGCCGGGGACAGCGGTTCCGGCAAGACCACCCTGGCCAGGGGCATCAGGCAGATCCTGGGCAATGAAATCGTCACCGGCATCTGTATTGACGATTACCACAAGTACAGTCGGGAAGAGCGCAAGGAGCAAAACCTTTCCGCCCTGCACCCGGACTGCAATTACCTGGATATTCTGCAGAGCCACATAGCTGAACTGCGCCGGGGTAAAGCCATACTCAAGCCAGTATACGACCACAGCAAAGGTGATTTTTCCCGGTTCAAATATGTAGAGCCGGCTGATTTCATAGTTGTGGAGGGACTGCTTGCGTTTCACATCAAAAAACTGCGGGAAATGTTCGACGTCAAGATCTATCTTGATCCCGAAGATTTCCTTCGGGAAACATGGAAGATACAGCGCGACACCAGTGAGCGCGGCTATAGCGAAAGAGAGGCCAAAAACACCCTGCACCGAAGGGCTGAACTGTCCACCCGTTATATCCGTCCCCAGCGGGAGCATGCCGATATTGTGCTCAACTTTTACCCACCGCCGGAACTGCCCGGGGAAACCGGAAGCAGGCTGAACGCAAGGCTCATATTGCGGCCCACCATCAGATACCCCGATTTTTCCCAGTTCATTGACCAGGACCAGGAAGCGGATGAAAACTGCCTGTCCTTCACTCTGGGCAGGGACTCGGGCACCCCGGTTGACCTTCTGCATATCCAGGGCAACATCAGTCAGGACACACTGGAATACACGTCCAGGCTCATCCTGGAGCACCTGTCCGAAGCAGGACCCACGAGCCTTGAAAACATAGGTCGCTACCTGGAGGGCAAGACCCCCCGGAAAAGCTACCCCCTGGCTCTGGCCCAGCTGCTTGTCGGCTTCTGCCTGCACAAGCTGAAGATAAACCGTTGACAAACAATCACACCATGGTATTGCCTGAAGAGCAATGCCGGAGGTCCAAACATGAAGAGCCAGCAGGAACTTATATTATCTCCTTCACTTCTGGCATCGGATTTCAGCAATCTGGCCGGGGAACTGAGTGCCCTGGAAGAAGCCGGCCTTACCTGGGTGCACTGGGACGTCATGGACGGGTCATTCGTGCCCAATATAACCTTTGGCCCGCCGATTATAGCCGGATGCCGCAAAAAAAGCAGGCTCTTCTTCGACGTGCACCTCATGATCGAGGAGCCCGACCGTTACCTGGAAGATTTTGTCCGGGCCGGAGCGGATCTTTTATGCGTACACGCAGAAGCCTGCAGACACCTGGAGCGCACCCTGTCCGAGATAGCCAGGCTGGGGGCCAGGCCGGCAGTAGCCCTGAATCCGCACACCCCGCTGGAAATCCTTGAGTATGTACTTCCCAGGCTGGATATGGTCCTCATCATGAGCGTAAACCCCGGTTTCGGGGGGCAGAAATTCATTCCCTTCAGCATGGAGAAAATCCGCAGGCTCAAGTCCATGATAGCCGCCCGTGACTGCAAGACACTTATCCAGGTGGACGGCGGGGTCACCCCGGAAAACACCGGAGAGCTTGTCCAGTGCGGGGCTGACGTGCTGGTCTCGGGCTCGGCCTTCTTTGCCCACCCCCCGTACAGGGAAAGGCTGAAGACTTTTATAAATGCAGCCAGAGATCAGGGCTGACACACTCTCCGGGGTTCATGAGTCATCCGGGGTTATTTTGTCCAAAGCAGTGCGCAGTTCCTGTACCTGTACAGGCTTGGACAGGTAGTCATTCATACCCATCTCCAGAAAACGCTCCCGGTCTCCGCCCATGGCATGTGCAGTCAGGGCAATAATGGGGATTGCCGGATAAGTGCCATCTTCTTCCTGCCTGGAACCCCCGGCTTCAAGCCTTCTTATTTCTTTTGTCGCTTCCATGCCATCCATGACCGGCATATTTATGTCCATGAGAATACAGTCAAAAGCATGTTTTTGAAACTGCTCCAGGGCCTCCTGCCCGTTTTGCGCAATAAGGGGGATATGCCCCTCCCTTTCGAGCACCTTCTGCATGAAAAAACGGTTGGAAGGATCGTCTTCGGCCAGAAGAACCCTTAGGCCCGGTGATCCGGCTTTTACCTGGATGTTTTCTTTATTCTCCCCTGCACTTTCACCAGAACCCGCTTCCAGGGGCAGGGAGACATAAAAAGTGCTGCCCTCACCTGGAGTACTTTCCACAGATATATTGCCTCCCATCATCTGCACCAGCCTGACCACAATGGACAGCCCCAGCCCGGCCCCCTCAAAATTGCGGGTAAAGGCCCCGTCGGCCTGGACAAAGGGATTGAAGATCTCGCTCAGCTTCTCATCGGATATCCCCAGTCCTGAGTCCGCCACGGATATGAGCACCCGGAGTTCATTTCCCTGTCGGCGCAGCAAATGCCAGTGCAACTCTACAGTATCGTCATGAGTGAATTTCAGGGCATTGCCCACCAGATTCAAGAGTATCTGCTGTATCCTGGCATCATCTCCTGCAAGTATTGGGGGCAGCCGGGGGTCGAGAGTACATGAGATGCGCACGTTTTTTTCTGCTGCGCTGGCCGCAAAAAGGTCCTCAATGGACGTGCAGAGCCTGTCCACTTCAAAATCGTTTTTGCGGATTTCCATTTTGCCCGCTTCAATTCTGGAAAGATCCAGGATGTCCGTGAGCAGGCGGGTGAGACGCCTGGCCGAGGCAATACCCATCTCCACCAGCTGCTTTTGCTCATGGTCCAGGCTGGTGGCTTCAAGAAGCTGCAGTCCCCCCATTATGCCGTTGATGGGAGTCCGGATCTCGTGGCTCATATTGGCCAGGAACTCGCTCTTGGCTTTATTGGCGGCTTCAGCCTTTTCCCAGGCCATTTGAAGCTCCGCCTCCGACTCCTTCCTCTGGGTGATATCGCGCAAAAGCTCCACCACGTACTCCACCCTGCCCTCTTCATTCAGGATGGGATTGGCCCGGCAGCTGAAATACCTTTCAAACTGCGGAAAATAAAGCTCATGGTCCGCCTGCCCTCCTCTCTTCAGTGCATCCAGGGTGGCACAGGGCTGGCAGGGAAATTCCTGATTCATAAGTTCATAACACTTCTTCCCCTGAACCTCATTTTCATCCATGCCCAGGAGTTCATAGCCTGTCCTGTTATAACGCACCACGGTCAGATCCGGCAGTTTGACGCTCATAAAGTCCGGCATATTGTCCAGAACGCCGTTTAAAAGCATATTCTTGTGCCTTAGATCCTCTTCAATACTTTTAAGCCCGGTAATATCCACAATGCACACCAGTACCCTGGAGAAATCCTGTTCGCACCCGGGCATCACCGACCACTTCAGCTGCACGTTTCTGATTTCACCGTTTAGGTTCTGAAGCCTTTTTTCGGTGAAAAAAGACTTCTCCCCATGAAAAACAGCCGCAAGCTCTCCCATGAATTCCTGCCAGGAATCCCGGGCAAAAACCGTGGCTATTCCCCTGGTGAATTCTTCTAAGGATGCAGCATGAAACTGCTTGAGAGCTGTCTGGTTTACATCAACTATCCGGACCAGTTCAGCCATTTCCTGGACAAACTGCGGATTTTCCTTCAAAAAAGAATCAAGCTCTCCGTCTGCCTGATTTTTTATTTCACCAAGGCGTTTTTGGACTTGAGAAAAATCCTCCACCAGCATAGAGGCCGGGGATTCCTGAAAAAGCTGCCTGTACCTGCTCTCGCTTTCCTCCAGGGCAGCCAGAGCCCTGCGGTTTTCGGTGATGTCGCGTATCAGGGCTATCACCTCTTCTTCATTCAGGGGCATAATGCGCGATTCAAAATAAAAGGTCCGGGAATCTATTTCTAACTCATACTCAACCATCTGCAGATCCCCGGTTGTCAGGGCATTATTTACACCCTGCATAAACCTGGTGCCTACCTCCTCAGGAACCACATCCGGAATGTATCTGCCCAGGACCTCTTCCTTTGGACGGTACAGTTTGGCCTGGAAATCACCAAGAACATCCAGGCATACGCCCTGTAAGTTGGTCTTGATAACGATGTCCGGCAGCACTTCCATGATAGTGCGGATATATTCCTCGCTTTCACGCAGGGCTTTTTCCTGCTGTCTCTCCCGGGTAACATCACGTAGTACGCCCTGGATCATGTTTTCGCTCACCAGCCTGCCCCTGGTGATGACCATGATCTCCCGGCCGTCACTGCGCAGGCAGCGATGTTCCGAAAACCTGGACTGGTTTCGTTTTATATCCTCAAACTCCTCCCGGACCTGCTGCACTTCTTCCGGATGCACCAGGGAGGATGGATGCAGCCTGATCAACTCTTCCCTGGTATAGCCGAACATTTCTAAGGCGGACTCATTGGCGTCCAGGATATTGCCCTCCAGGTCATGCAAAAACACCCCTTCCGTGGACTTCTCAAACAGGTTCCTGTACCTGAATTCGCTCTCCTGCAGAGCCTTTTCCGCTGTTTTTTTCCCGGTTATATCCCTGCAGGCACCGTATACTTTTTTTGAGCCCCTTTCATCTTCCAGAAAGCAGGAGCTGGCAACCTGAAGCCAGCAGGTCTGGCCATCCCGGCGCAATATCCTTAGCTCACACTCCTTTGTCTGACCCGGTTCACATTCTGTGATATGCTCCCGGAACAGATACCGGTCTTCAGGATGCACCAGAAATGACCAGCACTGATTGGCCAGGATATCTTCCACGCTGTACCCGGTTATTTTTTCCACCGCCCCGGCCAGCCATTCCAGGTTGTGTCCTGTTTGGCCCTCTACGCAGGAAAATATAAAGTCATTGGTGCTTTCGGAAAGCATGCGGTATCTTTCCTCGCTTCTGCGCAGGGCGTTTTCCGCCAGTTTGCGCTCGGAGATATCCGTGACAAACCCCCGGATATACATGAGCCTGCCGGTGTCATCCCTGATTGCCCCGGCAGTGATGGAGACCCACAAGGGGTTGTTGTCCCGGCACAGAAGGCGGCACTCGAAATTGGCGACCTCATTGTCCGCCTCCAGCATGCGGTAAAGTCCCTGCCAGTCCCTGGCATCTGCAAAGCTTTGCCATGCTGTACCCCCGGTTTTATCTAAAATATCCTGCGGATCACTGTACCCAAGTATCTGGGCCAGGGCAGGATTTGCGCTCAACAGCATTCCCCCGGGGTCTACAGTCAATATGCCTATGGGGGCGCTCATGAAAATATCATCTGTTAGTGGGCTGCCTTGAGCCTGGGAGGGGTTATTTACAGGTGAGTTGTTTTCGGGCATGCATTTCTCCACTTGAGTATGCTCAGTTCATTGTAACCATTCAAGGGGCAGGTACCGGCCATTAGTCACCACCGAGGACCACCTGAATGGTTACAGTTCATTTGGTAGCTCAAATTTCAAGTTTCTTCTCTTACAAATTGTTCTTCAGTTCCTTCAGTCCGGGACAGACCCGGCTTTGCACTTTGTTCCCTTCGGTGTATTCTTTCCACTGCACTACGGGACCAGTAGGCAAGCTGGGTGATGGCGTTGGAATTTACATCTGGCCGGGCATCTGCTGCATTGAACCACAGCTTGCCTTCCACGGGGATACCCAGGGCGCAGATATTTTCATGGACGCTTCCGTCTGCCGCCACAAGCTGAAAGTCATGGGTGACATCCAGCCCGCCCATCTCGAAGCTTCCGGTATGATCAGAACTGGTGAAAGTGCGGACCATTTTGCGCTTCAGCAGATTCTGCATAAGCGTTGAAGTATCGTTTCTGGTATCCACGCCATGGATGCGTCCGTTGACCACATGGCTTACCTCCCTTATGGAACCGGGAACTTCCGGGCTGGACACCTGGAAAACCCCTTTTTCTTCATTTGCATGCACCTCTGGAGACGGGCCAGAAAAAGAAACAAGACCCTGTCTAACCAGGATCCAGAGTTCCTGCACACTTTCAATGGGAGGCCCCACAGCTACGCGGTTGTTGGTGCGCTCGAAGGTCTTTTTCATATACCGGTGCGAATCCGCTGTAAGCCTTCCATGATCCACTGCACTTCTCAGGGTATCACGCAGATCGCGAAGTACGGAATCCACCGCGTTTTTCACCGGGCTGCCCACATTGCCTTTTTTTGCCTCTGAAAGGTCAAAACCGATCTGCTTCAGTACAAAATCCGTGTAATGCTCCATGGATTCAAAAAGGGGCTTGCCGCTTTTTCTGGCGGCCTCCAGCTTCCAGAGCGGGTTTGCCAGGTCCTGCCAATTAAACCTTTCAGTGGACTTGACCTCTCTTTTTACCAGGTCCTGCCTCTGAGCTGAATCAAGGCATTGCAGATATTTTCGACCGAACTCATCGCCCATGAGAGTGCTGTAGTACACATATTCCATTTCCTGGAGAATAAGCGGAAAAAGATCCTTTCTGAAGTCCAGTTTTCCCTTTTCCTGTATCAGCCTGTGTACAAGATTGCTGGTGAATATCCTGGCCTGGTACTGCCCTGTCTTCTGATTTTTACCCCTTGCACAATATGGCAGGCCCAGCCTGGACCCCAGGATTATATGCGGTTCATTCCCGCTGGGAATATACCTGCCGGAACTGAAACGCCCTCCCCGGCCATGGGTGAGCCCCCTGATTACATCCGTTGCAGTAAGCCCCATGCCGATGACGTAGACAGACTGGTCAGCCTGAATATGCTCCATCTGCGAAGCTATCGGATAGGCCAGGTGAACATAGGAAATATTGCCGCCTTTTTGTTGCTGCTTTTGTGCAAACTGATGATATCTTTCCTCCCTGCTGCCCGGTACTATCCTGTTTCTGGAATGCCCTGTGAGCAGGATAACCTCGCAGGCGCAGATTTTTTCATTATTATCCAGCACCACCTCCTGCAGCCCCTGTTCTGCAGTCTTGATATCAACGGCTTCTGCTGCATGCCGGTAAAGGCTGACCTTCTGCGGAAGATTGTCCTCCATCCAGTTGAAACACTCGGCCAGATATTCCCCGTGCAGCGCCCTGGGAGGATAATCATTTTCACCATAGTCATACCCTTTCTCCTGCAGATAGCCGCAGAGGGTCCTCCTGGACTCTTCAGCCCTGGCCGGGGCATCATCATCGCCAAAAGCGGTGATCTGACAGGAAACAGTATTTAAAAGCAGGTAGTGCGGCTGATCTACATTGTGGACATTACCGCCCCCGAACCTGCCGGACTTCTCCACAACGTGAATATTCACCGGATTTTCAGGAGGATCAGCAGCCAGCGCCAGAGACAGACGCCTTAAACAGTAAGTCCCCCTGGGCCCTCCTCCAATAATGACAATATTATACTCCATGGCCTCCCCCTGAAAAAATTTTGCCTGCACCCTTTTAGGCATTTCACATCCATCTTGCAACACCCCATTATCCTCTCCTCCATCTTTCGCATTCTCTTCCCCAACCCCATGCCCCTCGCCCCATGCCCCATGCCCTATGCCCCATGCCCCATGCCATGCCTTCTCTTCCACTCCCATACTCCCATACTCCCACACTCCCATACATTCTTACCAGAACCCCCCAATTCCCAATTCCTGAATCTCTTAATCCCCCGATTCCCCAATTCCCTCAATTCCTGAATACCTCAATCCCCCAATCCCCCAATTCCCCAATTCCTGAATTCCCCAATCCCTCAATTCCCAATTCCCAATCCCAGAATCCCAGAATCCCCTTATTGACAAATCCTCCATACTGTGATTCAGGTGAATTCACTTCAGGGGAGTAGTCGCTTCGCTCACACGGGCGGAGGCGTGCGTCAACATCATCGGCTGCGGTAAAGCCGTGGCGTACGCAGCCCTTTTTGGCCTGACGAGACCTGCGGCACTGAATTTTGATTTCTGGGCCTGCCCCAGAATCCAACCCGGCCGGGCAATGAATTCAGTGTCTCTGGTTCTCGAAAACTGCCGCCCGGCCCTGGACCGCCTCTATGGAAGCCTTCCTTGCATCATTATTCGCCGTAGGTATAGCCGAGGTGGGAGACCGCTCCCTTTTCCTGGCCATTTTGCTGGGAGTTCAGTTCAAACGTCCATGGCCCGTTTTCTGGGGCATGGTTGTTGGACTTTTTACCAACCAGGCCTTGTCCGCGCTTCTTGGAGTCTGGCTGTTCAGCATAATAAGCCCGGAATGGCAGGGCTGGATTGTTGGAACTGTTTTTCTGGTCATGGCTATCTGGGTGCTTATCCCGGAAGATGACAAAAACTTTAAGCAGCGTTCCACAGGGAGTATTTTTCTGGCCTCAGCCCTGGCCTTTTTCCTTCTGGAGATGGCGGACAAGACCCAGCTGGCCGTAATCACCCTGGCCGGGGCGTTTGAAACCTTCTGGCCTGTGGTGGCAGGGGCAACCCTGGGTATTCTTGCAGTCACTACCCCGGCCCTTTGGCTTGGATCCCGTTTTGCTGCCAGGCTGCCCATGAAATTCATCAAAATATCCGCCTGCAGCCTTTTTCTTTTGATTGGATGCTGGGTTCTTCTGGATACTGCAGGCCTTTTGCCCCAAAACAGTTTTTTCCAGCCGGCAAATTTTTTTGAGGACCTGCAGTAAAATATGCAGCATTGCAGGTTCCAGGCAAAACAGCTGCTCTTGAGGTATATATGACATTCAAGGACAACCCGGCCCTGGCCGTTATCGATATGCAAAACGATGTAGTTTTGCCCGGTTCACCCTGTCATGTCCCCGGTGCCATGGAAACCATCCCGGCCATCCGCAACCTTGCCGAACACTTCAGAAACAATAAGTGGCCGGTGATATATGTTGTCAGGGGCCACCGCCAGGACGCCAGCGACCTCGAGTACACCCGGTTGCAGCTCTTTATGGACAAGGGGGGCATCTGTGTAACCGGGACAAAGGGCGCTGAGATTGTGGATGGACTGGAAGTAAAGCCCCAGGACTACATCCTGGTAAAAAAGCGCTTCAGTGCCTTTTTATTCACCGAATTCGACCTGTTGCTGCGCCGCCTGAACATTAAGACCCTGGCCATAGCCGGCACCCAGTATCCCAACTGCATCCGTTCCACTGCCGTTGACGCCCTGGCCAGGGACTACCGGGTGGTTGTGGTCACAGATGCCTGCTCTGCCAGTTCCAGGCGCATAGCCGACAACAACATAGAAGACATGCAGAATATGGGCATAGAATGCCTGTCCCTGGGCCAGGTGGTGCAGTAGATTTTATGTGACCATTCAGGGAATGCTTGGTGTTGACTAAGGGCATAAGGCCAGGGGGACTGTCCCGCACTTATTTTTCCAACGCCAACAGGTGAAAATGGTTCATCAAAAAATAAGTGCGGGACTGTCCCCCTGGCCGGCACCTGCCCCCTGAATGGTTACGATTTTATTCCGGTCATTTAAGCAGGGACCGGGAGGTCCAGACAACTGAAGCATTATACACACTGGCTGCTTCCTCCTGTTTTAGCCCCAGTTCCTGACAGCCGGTGAACACATCATCCCAGTAGCCCTTTTCCATGCACTTGACCAGCCTGATCCAGGGGAAAAAAGGTGTGTCGCTTGTTGCCAGAGCTTTTTTCACTTCTTCCTGAAGGGGCAGATCCTGAAGAATATCTTCCATTGGCTGACCCAGCAGGGCATCCAGCAGAGAAAAAAGACCCAGCAGAAACATGGTATGCGGTTGAAACGGAGGCTCGGGATGACTGTCTGACAATAACTCCAGAAACTTCCCCCTCTGGGCAGCCAGCCTGGAAGTCTCCTGGCCGGTAGCGGTGGTGCTCAAGTCTGACAGGATGACCACTTTCAGCCACTGGGAAACCTGTAATATCCCCAGAAGATTCACTGCATGCTCAATGGAACTGATCCTGCTTCTAAAACCGAAAAAAGCTGAATTGATATACCGGAGCAGGCGGTAGCTAAGGGCCGCATCTTCCTGGATAATCCTGGCTATCTGTTTTGGCTCCACCTCCTCCTGTGACAGCTTCTTGAACAACTCCAGCCTGGAACTCTGATTGGGTGTCAGTTTGCATCCGGACATAAGCTGAGGCGAGCAGAAGAAAAAACCCTGAAACAGGTTAAAGCCCATCTGCTTGCAATACTGGTAGATTTTGACGTGTTCTATCTTTTCCGCCAGCATGCGCACCTTTTTTTCCGAGAGGTACTCTACGATTTTCTTGATTTCTTTTGGATGCATCTTGAGGATGTCCACCTTGACTACATCGGCCAGCTCGATAAGTTCTTCATACCCCTGCTGCCCGAAGAAATCGTCCAGAGCCAGCCTGTATCCTCTCTTTTTCAGATCCAGGCAGGCCTCAATGACCTCAGGGTCCGGGCGGACTGTCTCCAGGATTTCCACCACGCACTGATCCGCCGGCAGGGCCAAAGCACTTCTTTCAAGCAGCAGGGGCTGGGGAAAATTGATGTATACAGGCTTTGGCCTGCCCATGGCTGAAGCAGCCAGGTCAAAGCCGTAGGATATAACATCCAGGGTGGCCTGAACAGGATCGACAACATTTGCTGACTGCTGCATCTGCCCGTCCCTGAAGAGCAGTTCATACCCATGCACCCGGTCATTACGAGTAAAGATGGGCTGTCTGGCCACAAAAACAGGATGGTGCTGCAGTACTTCCACGCTCTCTCCGGTTGGGCTTTACCTGTTTAAAAATTTAAAGCCGAAAATTCAGGGATAAAAATGAGTCAGCCCTTTTTGGTAAGCTTTTTGAGAAAAGCCTCAGCCTGTGCAAAACCAGGTTGCAGCTCTATCGCCCTTTCCAGGCGATTTACTGCACGTCTGAAATTACCATTGTAATAATCCGAAACAGCGGCATTGAACAACAGCCCGGGGTTGTCCGGATCTTTTTTCAGGGCCACCGCATAAAGCTCCACTGCCCGGGCCATTTCGCCCTTTTTTCTCAGGGCAACTGCGTAGTTGTTCAGGACATCGGAACCCAGGCAATTAATGAGAAGAGACCCGAAACTTGCTTCCGCTTCCTGGCAAAGATCGTGTTTTAAATATATATCCCAGGTCCTTGTCTTTATCCAGTCCTCTTCCGGAGCGATATTCATAGCTCTTTGAAAGCTTTCCCTGGCTTTCATGTTGTCCTCCAGATACAACAAGGTATCGCCCAGGCATAAAAAATAGTCCGCATTACGTGGCTGTATTTCCAGGGCCCTGTTAAGGCTGGCTCTGGCCTCTTGCCAGTTTTGTTCTTCTTTTTCCAGCTCGGCTTTTAGAAACCAGGCCTTTCCCAGGAGATGATTGATGCTCAGGGCCTGCTCCACAACTGTCCTGGCCCGCTTGATTTCTCCTGCCTGAAAATACACTCTGGCCATCTCAAAATAGATTCGAGACCTCATGGAAGGCAGTTCTTCCAGCAATCCTGTCAACCTGGTTACAGCCCGGCTGAAATCTTTTCGGGAACAGTCCTTTTTTACTCCCTTGAGCACAGTGGAGAGTTTCTGGCGCGGGTTGCCAGAGCCCAGGGAATCCACTTTTTCCGCGAGCACATCAATGCTTAAAGGCTTGATCATGTATTCGGTGACTCCAAGATCTGAAGCCTCAGCCACATCTTCGGATTCACTTTTTGATGTCAAGAAAATAAAGGGAAGGTCCTCCCACCTGGATTCAGAGCGCATGCTGCGCAAGAGATCAACCCCGTTCATACGGGGCATTTTCCAGTCTGAGATAACCAGTTGAATATCTTGACTCTTCTCGAGTACTTCCAGGGCTTCTTTCCCGTCTGCTGCTTCCCTGGTATTTTTGTACCCCAGAACACGCAGGCAGTTGATTACTGTTTCCCGTGAGGGTTGGATGTCATCAACCACCAGAATGGTCTTTTCTTTGTCCAGCATGTGATCCTCAATCAGGTGAATACATGGTCACACAGAAAATGCTGCCTCCACCCGGCGCATCTTCTACCCAGATATGCCCTTCAAGCATTGTTGCTATACGGTTGCAGATAAAAAGTCCGATCCCGGTGCCCTGAATGTTTTTGTCCCGATCCGCCCGGGTAAACCGGTCAAAAATCTTTTTCTTGATGTCGTCCGGGACCCCCGGACCATTATCCTGGACGCCAATTTTTGCCACCCGGTTATATTTGTCTGCTGACCTTCGGCTCTCCAGCACTTCCCACCAAACCATTATTTCCCCGCCTTCCGGGGTATATTTTACAGCATTGGAAATAAGATTACTCAGCAGATGAGATAACAGGTTGTTGTCAGCTATGACTCTTATATCCTGGGATTGTTTCAGAACGAGGCCAACCTTTTTTGTTGATGCGGTAGAACTCGCTTCTTCAATTACCTGCTGTACAACAGGCAAAAGGTTTATGGGTGCAAGCCTGCCCATATTTTCTTCGCTCCACTGATCCAGACGTGCAACCTCCAGAAATTCGTTGATCATTTCAAAGAGCCTTTCTGCTCCATTACGGGCGGTCTGGACAATATGGTCCTGGTCCTGATTCACTCCCATGTATTTTAAAAGATCCAGGTTGGAAATCACCGCTGACAAAGGGCTCTTGAAGTCATGAACAACCATCTGCACCAGCTCGGAACGCTCGGTATGAGCTATCAAGAGTTCTCTTTGCTTTAACTCCAGCTCTCTCACAAGGGCCTTGTAACGCTCTTTTTCCTCGCGAATTTTGTCCATGA
>NZ_QYZY01000033.1:0-2028 GCF_003838035.1 Desulfonatronospira sp. MSAO_Bac3
TGATTGCTTATCCTGCTTGCCCCGTTGAATCTCTTCCATTCAACTGGGGTAATCCTGTCCAAGGCCTGCCACGCGCAGCGCGTGGTTATTGTTTTTTGTGACAGATTTTCAGGAGTAAGCCACTAAACCAGCAGCCGGAAAATGCCCGAAGACCTCTGGTCCAGGTTGGTCAGTCCGAGTTTGCGGGCTTTTTTATTCAGGGTCTCCACCTGGTTGCCGCTGACCCGGCCCAGGAGTTCCGGATAGTTATGGGCCATGCCGGCCGGACGGTACTGACCCATGATGTTTAAAAAGGTATCCTTGCTCAGGTTTTCTGCAAAAAACTGCAGCCACTCATCCGAGCCGGCCAGGTTGTCCGGCATGACCAGGTGCCGGATCATCAGTCCCCTCCTGGCGATGCCCTGATCATCAGTTTCCAGTCCCCCCACCTGGCGGTGCATCTCCAGGATGGCCTCTTTTGCTTTCTGGGGGTAGTCCGGGGCGTCTGCGTATTTGCGGGCCTGTTCGCTGTAGAAAAACTTGGAGTCCGCCAGATATATGTCCACAATGCCCTCCAGAAGCTTCAGGGTGTGCACTTCGTCGTAGGAGCTGGTGTTATATACCAGGGGAATATTCAGCCCGTCACCAGCGGCCAGTTCCAGTGCCTTCGGGACCTGCAGGACCACATGGGAAGGAGTGACCAGGTTGATATTGTGCGCTCCCTGTTTCTGCAGCTGCATGAAGATCCAGGCCAGCTGATTTGGGTGCACTTCCTGGTGGGTGCTCTGGTTGTCGCTTATGTCGTGGTTCTGGCAGAAGACGCAGCCCAGGTTGCAGTGGCCGAAGAATACTGTTCCTGAACCGCGCTCGCCAACCAGAGGGTCTTCCTCTCCGAAATGCAGATTGAACGCGGCCACCTGAGCCAGGGGGCCTGTGCGGCAGAACCCCAGCTCTCCCTCCAGCCTGTTCACCCCACAGTTGCGCGGGCACAGGCAGCATCTGGTTGACCACTGCCCGGCCTTGTCGATCCTGCGCTTCAACTCGCCTGTTTCCAGCGCCTGTAAGTAACCCGGCTGCATGTGCCTACTCCATTTTTGAGGTTTTAATTCTGCATATTCTCAGGTTATACTATGGTGCTGAAAGTCTGAACCGCCTCCGATAGTCGGATGAAAAATAGAATCTTTGTCCCGTGTCAGGTCTCTTAAAAGTTTTTTTGACAGGCTGTTTGTCGATCACGCAACTCAAGGTAAACTCTGGATAAAAACCGGACGTGCTGCTGGTCTTTGTCTGCAAGTTCAGAAAATGTATAACTGTCATTAAAGAAAATATACTGCCATCTGCGAAGATCTACGAGATCTATGCAGCTTCACTTCTAAGCAGTGGCCAGGCCCCCTGTTTAGAGGCATCAAGAACGACAACTTCAACGACAGTTCCATCCCCCGCATAACTAATATGTGTATTCCAGTCCTGGGAAGTTTCTCTGGTTATTTCTTTATTGGAAAGACGAATAACGAGGATATCGTCAGCTTCATCATAACTCACTCTCATGACTCCACCTCCCACTGAAAATGGTGCATTACTGTCTTTATTACCATCTTTTCCTCAAGGGCAACAGCTACACAGAGAAGATTATCGTCCCGATCAGGAAAAGCCAGGGCTATCCATAACCTTACATCATCTTTGTGTCGAATGGTTCCATTTTCCAGAATCCAACTGATTGTCTCTTCGCTTATTCCTCGCTGAAACATACGCTCTCGTGCATGCCGGGTAAAATATACCTCAAGACCAAACCGCTGGCAAAACATACTCTGGTTACCTTTTTCGATACGCCTGCAAAAAGTTATTTTTGCAGGCGTATCATGAAGAGCCTGGTGGTATGCGATCAGCCTTTTTTCAGCTGTTCAGCCAGGAGCTCGGCTATATGCTTGACCTTGATGTCCTTGCCGTCTTTGGCCATGCCGCCGCGGATCTGCATGACGCATCCGGGGCAGTCGGTGGCCACGGCCGAGACCTGACCGGCCTGCAGGTTGGCCATTTTTTTGGCCAGCA
>NZ_QYZY01000325.1:0-1203 GCF_003838035.1 Desulfonatronospira sp. MSAO_Bac3
AGGAGGAAGGAGAAAACGGAACGAGGAAAGATGGTGTTGGAGAATGCGGCGAATGTTTTATTCAAAACTCCCAGCTAAAAGACGAACTCCAGCAGGAGCTTTATGCCGCAGTGTCCAGCCAAGCTGAACTTGTAGTCCAGAAAAAAATCAAGGGCTTGGCTGATGCCCTGGAAGACACCCTTTTAAATCTCACAGCGGAAATAAACGGCTCCATGGTGCAACTGTACAAAGCACTCACCCAGATTCAGCAGGTAATGAAGAATCTGGAGGAAAGGCTAGGGCAGTTGGAAAATGATCTGGGGGCTGAGCCGACAGATGGGATTGAGCTGAGCGACCTGGATCTTGAAAAAATGCAGGTCAGCCATCCATCGATCAATCTTGCAGAAGCTGAGTCAATCCCGGAGGAAGCACAAGAACCTGCGCCCCTGGACGACTATGCTTATGCAGACCTGGAGTTTGTGAGAAACAGCATCCATAACGTGAAGCCGGACAAAGCAGCCGTAACCCAGTGGATCAGATCTGAGAAGGAGAAAGACCCGGGGATAACCTACGTAGAGCTGGCCAAGAGACTGAAGGATGCCAAAATCCCGACTTTAAGCGGCAGGGATGAGTGGACCAGGGCGCTTGTGAGGAACCTGGCAGTTAAGGGTAAAGGGGTGTGAAAAATCCCGATCTGGATGGCTGGGTGAAGCGCTCCAGGTGCGGGGCCCAGGTCAAGATCACCAGGTAGCTGCTCTCAGGCATTCGGGATGAGCAGGCTTATCCGCTCTGCGGTCCGGGTTTGTCAAATGGGGTTGCCCCTGCCTTATTGGCTATCTTCAAACCTTTGTATCCAATTCTTCCTCCTGTGCCCAGTCACTGCTGGATTTGCCTGATCTTCTATTCCTATTGCCCCCGCGATGGCAGAGCCAGGGATGCAATATGCTGGACAAGACGGCAGTGAATCTTCTGAAGGCTACGAAGACCATGCTCCAGAAAAGCAAGAGGTGCCCGACTTCTAAACAGTCAGAATGAATCCGGTTCATTTGACCTCCTTGATAGTCCTTCGACCCGGAGGGCTTATTTTATGCCGGTCTATTCCTGCATGTCTGTCTTGATCTTGAAAGCCAGTATGAACTTTGTGTAAGGTGTGCAGACAAAAAACATTGGAGGCGGTTATGACCAAGCGATCAAAGGCACTTTGCAATAAAGCGTATCTGGTGC
>NZ_QYZY01000326.1:0-2186 GCF_003838035.1 Desulfonatronospira sp. MSAO_Bac3
GCACCCATATCCAATCCCCAACAGTATCTCCGGACAGGTTATGATTTTCCTCTCCAGCATTAATTATGTTGCCTTGCAACACACGGCGACCTCTTATTTCATCAGAATTATTGCGCAACCCCGCAGCATAAGTATTAAGCTCTGCCTCACCGCTCATGCGCATACAGCCAAGAAGCTCTGTATATTCTGGATCGCTGCGCCGGAAAAGATAGAGAAATTCAATTTGATCCTGATCTCTCTGAAATTCTGTCCAATAAAGCCAGCGAACACCACCATGAAAATAAGGGGAGCTTAACTCAGTGGTGAATTGCATGACTTTATTGCCGACTGGTGTAGAAACTTCCGCAATACCCGTATCACCTCCGAAATCACTGGATCCGGGAAGACGCTGAATAAATACATCTCCAACCGGATTATAGCCTGTCTCATAGGCATTGGGGTCAAATACAAATACTTCACCTTCAGGCTCCGGTTCCGGAATTTCCTCAAAGACGCCTGTCACGCTTGTGTCGGTGTCCATGACCAGCACCAAAGAAGTATCTGTGCCGGAAGCATCGCCACTCCAGCCCACAAATTCCCAACCATCGGCAGCAACAGCTTCTAGCTCTACACTCTCACCGGACTCGTATTCCGACAAATCAGGTGTACGGATTATGCTCCCCTCCCCCTCAACTGAAATGCTCAGAGTATACAATCTTTCAAACAAGGCAGAAATATTCTTATCTTCGTCAACAACCAGGGTCACAGGAGTTTCACTCCCGGACAGATCACCCTGCCACTGCACAAAATACCACCCATCACCGGCATGCACTGACAACTCCACCATTGATCCATCCATATACTCGGTCTGGTCCGGGTTCACCTTTACTTGCCCCTCACCGGTTACGGAAACACTAATCTCCCACATATCCGGTTCAGGCGGCTGCTCCGGAACGGAAGGATCTAATTCTGCCAGTTCATGAGGGTATTCCGGAATATCTTCATCAGGATAATACTCCACTGCCCCGATATCCGGCCCCATACCCCAGGGGCGTTCACGTCCGTAAAAATCGGACAGCACCGCCTGCAGTTCCAGGGAACCTGCATCAATAATCAGCGCGTCATGAGGGGGAACAAAGGCAAAGTCATGTTCCTCCGGCCAGATGGAAGCCGAAACAACTGAGTTCTGGTCCAATCCCGACTGATCCTGAAAAGAAGAAAGGGAAAAAGAAAATACAGGAAAACCTATTTCATCGATCCAGATATTGGCTATTTCCTGGGAAGCTCTGGCATAGGCGTTATAGTCAGAGGTATTCCCCTCATCCAGAAAGTCTGGAATATACAGCCCCAGATCCACAATCAGGCTGTCGCTGAAAAGGTTGTTCTGAATATGATTATTTTGGAAAAGCGGGCTATCACCCATGGAATCCATGGCGGTAAAGGCATACTCATTTGCATGGAACGTATTGAATAGAACGTGGGTATTGCTGGTGGAGTCCAGGCCAGCTGCATAAAAATTTTCATTAAAAATATTATTTTTGACAATAATACTGTCTGTTTCCTCGGCATATACTCCCAGTATATTGTCCTGAAAAAAAGACTTTTCCAGGACAATATCCTTGCTTTGGCTGTCCATGGAAACGCCGAACATGTGGTTGCGCCAGGCCAGGTTGTTTTCGATGGTCAGCCCGCTGCATCCGTCGGTAATATTAATCCCCCCGGGCTTGAGTGAGAAATCGAAGTTCCTGGTATTGTTATAACTCTGCTCATTGCCGCTCATCAGGATCTGCCGTTCTTCCCCCTGGTCTTCATGTCCCCTGAGTACCAAGCCGGCATAACCGTTGAGGAGAAAGGTGTTGCCCGACAGAAGATGGTCCCGGCCGGAAAGGGATAGACCGGACATATCCGCCATAAGGAAAAAGTTGTCTTCCAGCTTCCAGCCTGTTCCACTGATATTGAGCATGGAGACTTCTTCACCAGAGGTGCCGGTATTGGAATGGGCGAACACCAGTCCTTCAAGATTGATATAATCCAGGCTGTTGGGGGCCAGGAGAAAATCCCGCACCGATGCCTCCATTACATAGTTCTCTGGAGATGATCCGTCAGGCAGCCATACGTACAAAGAGCCCATGTCTTCATCATACCAGAAGGAACCGGGATACATATCTGAAAAATCACTGCCCACCACCGGCAGGGCTGTATCTCCA
>NZ_QYZY01000327.1:0-6111 GCF_003838035.1 Desulfonatronospira sp. MSAO_Bac3
GGGAATTGAGGGATTCAGGGATGGGCTCTCCTTCCTTTGATCCCAGACCACTGACCTCTGATTTGTGCTCCCTGACTTCTGACCTCTGATCTCTGATCTCTGATTCCTGTCTCCTGTCCCCTGCGGCGCGGATACGCCTTGTGGCCTCCATCCCGTCCATGCCCGGCATCTGAATATCCATGAGAATACAGTCGAAATCCTGGTGGGCAAGCATATCCAGGGCCTTTTGACCGTTCCCGGCCAGGCTTACCTGGTGTCCGGACTTCTGCAGCAGGCGCTTCATGGGCAGCTGGTTGGATGGGTCATCTTCAACCAGGAGAACTCGAAGCCCTTGATTATCCGGGGCTGATTCAGAAGCATCCAGTTGTTGTTCCTTTTCAGGCTGCTCAGGCACCTTAAGGGGCAAAAGAATATTGAAAGTGCTGCCTGCATCCGGCATGCTCTCTACGGTTACCTCTCCGTGCATGAGTTCCACAAGCCTTTTGACTATGGACAGGCCAAGGCCTGCTCCCTGGTATTTGCGGGTGTAGGCGTTCTCGGCCTGGACAAAGGGCTTGAAAAGATCCCCGGCCCTGTGGGGAGTCATGCCTATGCCAGTATCGGATACGGTAAGAAGCACCTGGATATCTCTTTCCCGACGTTTCATCAGATGCCAGTTCACCTGTACCCGGCCCTGCTCGGTGAATTTAAGGGCATTGCCCACCAGGTTGAACAGAATCTGCTGCAGCCTGGTCTCGTCTCCCAGAAGGATTTCAGGCAGTTGCGGATCCAGGCTGTATTCCAGGGCAATATTCTTTTCCCGACAGGTGACCATGAAAAGCTCTGTCACTGAAAAGCAGAGTTTTCTGACATCAAATTCTTCCTGCCTGATCTCCATCTGACCGGCCTCAATCCGGGACAGATCAAGGATATCCGAGAGAAGCCTGGTCAGCCTGCGGGCGGACGTGAGCCCCATCTGCACATACTGCGCCTGCTCCACGTCCAGGCTGGTGGCTTCCAGAAGCTGCATCATTCCCATGATGCCGTTTATGGGAGTGCGAATCTCGTGGCTCATGTTGGCCAGAAATTCAGACTTGGCCCTGTTGGCTGCTTCAGCTTCGTCCCTGGCCTTTACGATTTTCTCCTCGGCGTCTTTCTGCCTTGTAATGTCGCGGACGATACCCACCGCGTGCCACCTGTTCTGCAAAGATACAGCGGACAGGGAAAGGGAAATGGGGAATTCTCTGCCATCCCGGTCAAGGGCGGATAATTCAATTGTTTTGCCTATGGCATCTCCCCTGCCGGTCTGCTGAAAATGCTGGAAGGCTTTCAGGTGTTGCTCATGGTATCTTGCCGGGGCCAGGATATTGTGCAGGTCCTTGCCCACGATTTCTTCCGCGGTATATCCGAAAATTGATTCAGCCATGGGGTTCCAGTAGGCAATTTCACCTTCAGGCCCCATCAGGACAATGGCGTCCTGGGCCGAGTCTGTAATGGCCTGCAGCTGAGCACGGCTTTCCTGCAGGGCATTTTCGGCCTGCTTACGCTCTGTAATATCCATAAGGGACGCAATGCTCTGGGTAGTGCCTGGAATGGTATCTATGCAAAGATAGATGTGATGCTCATGTCCATGTGCATCAATGAAGCGGAATTCGTACTGGCGCGGGGCGGTATAGTCATCCTTGCGTCTGGAAAAATGAAAATGCCTCATCTGCTCCAGGTCCTGGGGGTGGACGAATTCGGTCCAGGATTTTCTGCCTTCAATATCCTGCCTGCAATAGCCGCTTAGTCCTTCAAACCTCGAGTTGGCCAGGGAAATGGTGGTGTCCTCTTCGATTATGACCTGGGCCGTGCCCGTGGTCTCGAATATAGCCCGGTAATACTGCTGAGAACGGCGCAGGGCTTCTTCCAGACGTTTCTGCTCTGTAATGTTGCGTGCATGGACGATGACGCCCTGGATTTGTCCATTTTCGTCCAGGCAGGGGTGGAAAAAGACTGAAAGGCACTCCTGAATGCCAGCCGGAGTATCGAACCATGACTCATAGTGCTCCTCTTTTCCTTCAAGACAGCGGTCCAGTCTGGGCTTGACGATGTTGTCAAACACATGAGCGCCGAGAAGGCTTTCTACGGTGTGGCCGACAATTTCTTTCCTGCTTCCGGCAAAAGTGTCTAAGTATGCCTGATTTACTGCCTGGTAAACGTAATTGCGGTCCACAAAAGACATGGGTTCTTTGACCGTGGAAACTATCGCCTGATACTTGCGCAGGGTTTCCTGGGAGGGCTCATCTTGGGTATGGGCGCTGTGCCCTGTGGAGTGCAGGCTTTTTTTCATGTTTTTCCCCTGCAAGAGGTTGAAAAAATCTAATCCCGGCTTATTCTATATTGTATCAAAATGATTTTAATCAGCGTAGATCAGTTTACCCCGTGAAATCTCTTATTATTTCACTGGGGCGAGATCAGCGGCTAACATCTTTCTTCTTCATGCAACTGATAACATCAAAGGCAAAAAGAGGCGTTGCGGCTTATCATAGCGGGGGCTCTGCAAGCGGTGATCCGCAGTGCCGGACCTGCACCTCCCTGCCTTCCACCCCGCTGAGGGCGACTACTTTCCAGGGAAAGGTCAAAGCGGTGGTAGCCGGTCCATCCGGGGGATGAAGGCTGCACTGCAACCTGATGACATCACTGTCCTGGTGGGTTATTTCCACTTCCATCCGATATCCGCCCGTGGGGCGCTGACCTGCGTAAAAGACGGCGAAAGCCCCGGTCTTTTCAGGCCATTCCGGCCTGGATTCCCGGAGCAGACTCCAGACTTCCTGCCAGTTTTCCCTGTCTCCGGCCATGGCAGCCGGGATTTTTATTTCTGCATAGTGTCCCGACCACTGGTGTGCTATCTCAGCACTAAGTGCATCCTGGCCGTCCTGGCTGCAGGAAATAAGGCCAGAAAGAAGAAAAAGGCTTACGGCCAGCAAGATGCTGCTGTGAAAACCTCCGGGGGAGCTTATTGTCTGCATCATGTGATTTCTGAGCGCTCAACAGTTATCCTTTATTCTCACCACTTAAATAAAGGCTCCAGGGGATTATGTGCAGTTCGGAACTTACTTCTCTGGTGCTGCCCAGCTTCCAGTCAGTGGCCTGCATGCCCTGGGGCAAGAGGGCGTTGATCTCTTTCATCAGGCCCGGGAGGTCGATTACAGGATGTCTGCTGAAAACCTGGGGAAGCCCATAGGTCAGGTTGCATGCCATGCACTTTCCAGATCTCTGCTTGAGCCTGAATTCCATATCCAGCCGATCCCCGGCGTTGCCAGCCAGCATCAGCTGGATGTCGAAAGTGCCCTCCCCGGGATCACCGTACAGGGCCTCAAAAAAATCATCAGCCCTGCTGGGTGGAAATATTTGCTGGAGTACTTCAGGGGTGAGGATTTCTTCCACGCTCTTATTGTTGCTCATGCCCTTCTCCTGTAGGTGTTTTCTGCCATCAGTGCGTTGGCCGCAAATTTTTACTGTTGCGGCTTAAAATATTTTTTTATCAGATGTCAGTATAGTTTAAAAGCCCTTTTTTTGTCTGACACCGGTTTGAAGCGCCTGCAGCAGGGAGAAGGGGACGGCCTCAGGTCCGGGTTCCAATGTCCAGCAAAACTCCGACATTGGCCTTTCTGGATATCACGGGTTCAATCAGTGAGCTTTCAGCAGTCATAACGGTTGTAACTCCTGGTCCATGACCCGCCCGCCTGCAATCGCTGTGGGATATGACTCCAATGGCCAGCCATCCCTGACGGTAGGTGCGTCCGAATCTGTGGTCCTGATCCATCAGGGCCACAAAGTCGCCGAAGCGCAGACTGTCCAGAGCATACTTATCCACTGAATCCCGGTCGCTGGTGATGATGTCACAGTCGCCTTTTGCCGTATGTGCCGCTCCCGTGCCCGATCCGACACAGACAGCCGGGACTATGGCGGTAACCGGCACTTTGATCCCGCTTTTGTCGTTTATTTCAATATCCATGAGCTCCAGCAGATCCGGGTCGAGGTTTTGCAGGGCAATTTCCGGGTAGTCGGTAAGTTGCAGGCCCTGTCCTCTGGCATGGATGCGGATGGTATCCTCGTAGGAAAGCTTTTCTTTAATTTCCCGGGAAAAGTCCAGTATCAGATGTTCTGATCCGCCGTGCTTGCCCATGACAAAACCAGGGGATCCCTTTGCTTCTCCGGAAATTACCGTGGCCCTGTTGCCTATGCAGGAAAACAACTGCAAGGAGTTATTGGGATGCTCTGCAGGCTTGTGGGTATTGCCGGTACAGCTCACCCCTGGTTCCACGTGGTCTCCGGCCCAGCCGAAAGCGCTGTCCCCCACCTGCACGTTCAATGTGATTCCACCGATGGAAGGCAGGATAAAGGGGGAGCCCTCATGGTCCAGTCCCCAGCCTGCCTGAGCTTTGGGTGGGCCGGGTTTGCCCTCCAGCAGAAATTCAATGATATGCTCTTTGTTGGTCGACAACTTGTTTTTTTCTTTATTCATAAAGCTTTCACTGCTCTGGAGAGGTTGGAAGATGACTTAAATCTACTATAGGAAAAGGCGTCACTTATCAAGTCAGTGCAATTGACTCAGGTGGCCGGCTCCCCTGAGGCTGAATTGCTGGAGTGGTTGCCGGGTATTACCTCCAACAGCTCCAGGCGCAGGAGGTTCAGGCAGGCCCAGGAAAGGGCGGTGATACTGGCCTGGCGGTCCGGGTAGCCGCGGGTAAATTCCCTGGCCAGGGTTCTATGTCTGCCTGCCAGGCCCATAAAGACCCTGGTCTGATCTGCTTCTTTTGCTGCAAAATTTACCAGCCCAAAGTCGGACTCTGCATCCGTCATGATTTCACTGGCCAGTTCCCTGGCGCTGTGCAGCGGATCGACATGTGTGCGGGAAAATCCCTGAAAATCTTCATGGACCACCCTGGCCAGTAAAAGGGCCTTGCTGCCGGCTTCAGTGCCGGTTGCAAGGTGGGCCAGCATCCCTCCGCTGCAGCCTTCCAGTATGGCCAGGGTCTTATTCTGGTCCGCCAGAAGCTGCATGGTCTCCTCCTGGAGTGTGCTGTCCCGGCTGGAAAAGACCCTGTCTCCAAGTCTGTGCTTGACCCAGTTGACCGCATCTTCCATATGCTGACCATAAGTCCGGCCTGCAGGCTGTCTGCAGTAAAGCCTTGCCTGAATCGCAGGAAACTTGAAGCGAAATCCCAGATGAATATCCGGAAAGGAGGACGAAAATCCCTGCAGGGCCTGTGCTGTTTTAGATTCTGATATGCCGAAGCAGGAGATCACCCGGATGGACATGGGCTGCAGCTGTTGAGCCAGGTGTTTTTTAATCCAGGGGGTTACAGACAGATCAAACATCTGTTTCATTTCTGAAGGTACTCCGGGCAGGGCAAAAAGGCAGCAGTTGTGTATATTGAGGCGAAATCCCGGGGCAGTGCCGGCCGGGTTGGGCAGACAAACACTTCCAGCCGGAATGAGGGCCTGTTTGAGATTGGATTCAGGCATGGGCCGCTGCAGCCTGGCAAAATAGTCTTCTATGCTTTGCAGGGCCTGCCTGTTTTGCTCCAGCTCCACGCCGCAGGCCCTTGCTGCGGCCTCGGCGGTGATGTCATCGGGGGTAGGGCCAAGTCCCCCGGTGATAACTGCAATATCCGCCCTCTGGGCAATCTCCTGGATAAGACTTTGCAGTTCCCTGAGATCATCACCCGCACAGGAGATGCGGCCGACCTCAAGTCCTGACTGCAGCAGCTGCCGGGTAATCCAGGCAGCATTGGTATCCACCAGTGAGCCGCTCATGATTTCGTCCCCGGTGGATAATATTTCAGCTCTGATCATGTACGGTGTTCCTTTTAGTAAAGTATTGTCGGTTACCAGTTGTCATCTCACCCATAACCTGTACGTTGCCTTTTTCTGGCACGGGCAGCCTGGTAACCATTCAAGGGGTGCCAGCAATCGCCACCGGGAATAGGGCTGAGGCGTACTCCCCAGCCGTGAGCGGCAGGGCCGCCCGTGTGCAACGAAGTTGCCCGTGCCAAAAAAATCTTCTCTGGCACGGGAAGCCTTCAGGCTTCACACCCGACTAAAATGCGCTTTGCTGTCCTGCGGAATTTTAGCGGGCAGGCA
>NZ_QYZY01000328.1:0-1110 GCF_003838035.1 Desulfonatronospira sp. MSAO_Bac3
AAGGCCAGAGCATTTCGTGTTTACCGTGAAAACCCTGGAACGGCTCGGAGTTTCAGCGGTTATCATTGAAGACAAGGTAGGACTCAAGAAAAATTCGCTTTTCGGTACGGAAGTAGCCCAGACCCAGGACAGTATTGAGGGGTTCTGTCACAAGATAGAGGTAGGCAGAAGGGCCAGGGCCACTGATGATTTTATGGTCATAGCCCGTATCGAGAGCCTCATCCTGGAACAGGGCATGGATGATGCCCTGGCCCGGGCCAAAGCATATATCCAGGCCGGAGTCGACGGGATCATGATCCACAGCCGCAAAAAAACTCCGGACGAGGTTTTTGAGTTCTGCAGGCTTTATAACCAGTTGCCGGACCGCAAGCCCCTGGTGGCTGTGCCTTCCAGCTACAACTGCGTAACCGAGGACGAGCTTGAATCCCACGGCGTAAACGTGGTCATCTACGCCAACCATCTTCTAAGAAGCGCCTATCCGGCCATGGTCAATACCGCCAGAAATATCCTGGTGAACAAGTGTTCGGCCGGTGCCCAGGGGCTTATGCCCATCAAGGAAATCCTGGAACTCATCCCTGGAGGCAAATAGCCGTGATTGAAGCGGCCCATCTTGTTCAGACCCTTAAAGACCAGGGCATATCCTTTTTCGCCGGGGTTCCTGATTCTCTGCTCAAAAGCTTGTGTGCTTATCTTGATGACCACGCAGGCCCGGGGGAACATGTCATCACTGCCAACGAAGGAAATGCAGTGGCCCTGGCCGCCGGCTACCACCTGGCCACCGCCAGCATGGGGGCCGTTTACATGCAGAATTCCGGCCTGGGCAACTGCGTCAATCCCCTGACTTCCCTGGCTGATCCTCAAGTCTATTCCATACCCATGCTTCTCATAATCGGCTGGCGCGGCGAGCCCGGGGTCAAGGATGAACCCCAGCACGTCAAGCAGGGCAGGATAACCCCGGGACAACTGGAACTTATGGAAATACCTTACAGGATCATGGATAATAAGAGCGATCCTGAAGCCCTGCTCTTTGAGCTGGTGCGCACGGCAAAAGATGAGAGCCGGCCGGTTGCCCTTGTGATCCGTAAAAAGACACTGGCGGATTACAGGCGC
>NZ_QYZY01000329.1:0-28058 GCF_003838035.1 Desulfonatronospira sp. MSAO_Bac3
ATGCCCCATGCCCTATGCCCCTACCACATCCGGATCCGACCCGAAGCCCAGGACTCTAACGCCTGCATCCAGTCGCGCATGAATGTGCTCAGGACCTCACCCTGGGCGGCCATATCCGCCACTTCCAGGTAGGATACCAGGCGCACGGCTACCACCAGCAAAAAGACCCCCGGACAGACAATAATGGCCGCTTTGTTGCGCAGGGGATGTGCACTGCGGGCTATCCGCAGCAGAAGCAGAACCGCAAGTACCAGAAAAATTACAAACAGGGCTCCGGGCATTATCAGGTGATCCGGCATGAACACCTCCCTGCCGGCAAAATACAACCAGATGCAGGTCAAAGGGGAAACGACCGCAAAAAAGATCCCGCACCTGGATACATATCCCAGGACAAAGCGGTAATAATCCCTGCCGAAGTCATCCAGGTTGCGCCGGTATAAAAGGTATAAAAGACCCGCTGCTGATCCTGCGGCAATGGAAAGCAGGTACACCTGGACCAGGACTGGCCAGAACATGGAATCCGCCTGGGGATATACCGGGGACAGGGGGTCAAGCTCCCTCCACACGGCCCATAAAAGAATTCCGGCAAAGAGCATGCATGCCGCCCCCCCTACAGAACCCACCACCAGATGCAGCCACTTGACGCGGGCCAGCCAGTTCCAGCACAGGGTGAAAAAACCGAAAAAAATCAGGGCCACAAAGCAGATATATAAACCCGACTCCCAGAAAACATGGTGCTCCAGCCACATATCCGCTTCAGGCCCGTAGTAATAGCTGGCCCCAAGAACCCCGGCACAGGCCAGGGACGTGGATATAATAAAAAGAAGCCCCAGTCTGGCTATCTGCCTGGCCATCTTGAACATGAAAACCTTCTTCCGCGCTATTCCACTCAGGTATCCAAGCAGAGACAGAACAGGCACCCCGGTAAAACAGGCCAGGATAAAAAAAAGCGCTGCTGCAGGAAGAATATCGTTTATGGATATGAAAATTTGCATGAAAATTCTCCAGTAAAATGCATTGCACGGTCAATAGCGTTCAACCGGGCGGATTTTGCCCCAAAAGTACTTTACTGGCAAGGATATAAATCCGGGCCTTTAAACTCCTTGAAAAACCCGGGTGGTTGAAGTAACCTGTAAATTACATATCCTGAAACTTAAAACTGCAATCAGGAGAAAGAAATGACCTTCAGACTGCTGCTGCTTTTTCCTGCCCTGTTGCTGGTGGCGGGGTGCTCATCAGCCAAGCGCTACCCCCCGGAGGAAATGCATGATATCAGTGACAGGCTCTCGAGTCTGGAACAAAAAGTTCAGGAACATGACCAGGAAATAAGTAACCTGCAGACAGGGCTTGGCAACCTGAGACAGGATACTGAAAATATGCGCAGGCAGACCGCCCTGCGAATCATGGACCTGGAAATGCAGCTTGAACGGGAAGATTTTGTACCGGGCCCCGGGCCTGAAAACCTGGAGCCGGAACCAGTGGAAGAACCACCTGATCCACCACCTGCACCAGAAAAAAATGAAAAAGAGCCTGACAAGCCGGCGCCTGAAGCCAGGCAACTCTACAACCAGGCCCTGGAACTGTATTTTGACGAACAGGCCGAACAGGCCAGGCAGGCCTTCAGGGAATTCATAGACACGTATCCGGAACACCCCCTGGCTCCAAATGCCTGGTACTGGCTGGCTGAAACTTTTTACATGGAAAAAGAATACCCCCAGTCCATCCTGACCTTCAGGCAGGTACTGGAACATTTTCCTGAGGATCCCAAGGCACCGGATGCCCTGCTCAAAATAGGCTATGCCTACAAGAGACTCGAGGACAAAAGAAATGCCCGGTTTTACCTGGGGGTACTACTGGAGGACTACCCGGAAAGCAGCGCAGCGGACAAGGCCGGAGAAACACTTGATTCCCTTTAAGGGCGGGGGGATTATCTATCCTAATGCGGGCTATGCCCGCAACCCAAGAAATAAAGAAACCTTAACCGCCCGTTCTCCCGCCCATGGCGGGATCACTCAAGGTAGAAGGTCACAAAGGAAGGCAGGAAGTTTTTTCATTTGTCACGCGCTTCGCGTGATAACGGCAAATGAAAAGGCCGCCTTGTCCAAAACCGTGTCCCGGTTTTGGACAATACACCTGCTTCGCGTCTTTAACTTTGCGTACTTAGCGACTTTGCGGTTCAAAGGCCTGCCACGCTTCTTAGCGTGGTTCTTGTTTTTTTATGACAGGGTTTCAAGAGTAAGTCACCAAGGCAGCCAAGTGCTCAAATTTTCCAGAGAAGACGAAATATGGGCCTGTCTGGCACTCTCCAAGACCAGAAGCCTGGGATGCAAGACCTGGCAGAAAATCCTGGAGGTTTTTCGCTCCCCGGCCCAGGCCCTGGCCAACAGCAGTCACTGGGCCGAGATGGGGCTGGTGAGTTCATCTCAGGCCGGCATCTTTAATTCCGGTCAGTGGAAGTCCGAGGCCCAGCGTGAGTTTGAACGTATCCAGTCCGGACAGGAACAGGTACTGATATGGTCTGACTCCGAATATCCCGAACATTTACGGCATATTGCCGGGCCTCCTGTTTTGCTGTATTATCTCGGTGATATCTCCTTAGCTAAAAGTCCTTCTCTGGCGGTAGTGGGTTCCAGAAACAGCTCTGCCTACGGCCGGGAAATGACCTCGAAAATCTGCAGGGAGCTTTCAGAAAAAGGAATAACCATAGTCTCAGGATTCGCCGAAGGCATAGACCGCGAAGCTCACAGGGCGGCCCTGAGCGCTCCAGGCAGCACCGTAGCCGTGCTGGGCACCGGCATAGACCTTATCTACCCGGCCATCAACCAGGATCTGTGGACGCATATCAGGGACCACGGCCTGATACTTTCGGAATTTCCCAGGGGAACCAGGCCGGATGCGCATAATTTCCCCTATCGCAACCGCATCATCAGCGGGCTCTCCCTGGGGGTGCTGGTAATGCAGGCGGAAATAAAAAGCGGCAGCATGCTCACAGCCGGCTATGCCCTGGACCACAACAGGGAAGTCTTTGCCCTGCCCGGACAGGTGAATCTACCCGGTTTTAGCGGGTGCAATCAGCTTATCCGCCAGGGGGCCATACTGGTAAGAACCGCCCAGGACATCCTGGAGGCCCTTCAGCTTGGACTGAAAAACCACCTGCAGCAGGAAAATGATAATGAAATGTCTGCACCAGTTCCTGCTGAACCGGCTCTTCCCGGTGATCTGACCAGCGAAGAAAAGGCCGTTGCCGGGGAACTTATAAACCGGGAGCGCACGCACATAGATGACCTCTCACAGTGCCTGGATCTGAGCCCTTCCAGCATCAGCCGGATCCTGGTAAACCTTGAGATACGGGGCATGGTCAGAAGAGAACCCGGCATGTACTATAAATTTGTTCAAAACTGACGCGGGCTATGCCGCAGCCCGGTTATCTGTTATTTGTTCATTGTTGATGGGGTAAGGCAGTTAATTCAAGCTTTTGGTCTTAAGCAGTTAACACTACAGCGAAACTTATGATTAACCTCCGGGGACTGTCCCCAACTGAGATACCATACTGTATTTTATAAGTTTCGCTGTAGTGTTAACAAATAACTATTAACTGATAACACTACAGCGAAACTTATTTATTCACCTCCGGGGACTGGCTCTTTTGCCGCCGAATTTTTGAAGCATTTGCAAATTAGCAACCGGCAAAAGTGCCTGTCCCCGATTTAGACAGGTTGAAAAGTTTTATAAGTTTCGCTGTAGTGATAACAATTTCTTGTTTTTTATGACAAAGTTTCACCAGTAAGCGCTATTTAAGCACAACAGGGAATCAGATTGCAAAAAATACCTCTCAAGATGGCCGCTGCAGGCATGGTCCTGGAAAAACCCGTGGTCAGGGACAACGGCCAGGTCCTGGTGGGTGCCGGCACGGAACTGACTGAATCCCTTCTGGAACGGCTGGAAAGAATGGAAGTGGAGTGGGTCACAGTGCAGGGCAACCCAGTAAACATGGAAGGCCTGGGAACAAGCTCGTACCAGGACCGCATCAGGGCCCTGGACAGGATCTTCAGGCAGCACGAGCAGGATCCCTGGATGATGAAAATGAAAAAATTCCTGCGGGGATACTTCAAGCGCAAGGCTGCACAGCAGACCTCCCAGGGGCCTGCAAAAGACACTGAAACAGAGCAGAACTGATCTGCCGGGGCCAACATGCAGGACCTTTATCTGGAAAAAAAGAACAGAATCCTTTCGGTCAAGGATCTGCCTACGCTGCCTATTGTTCTGGACGAAGTTACTGAACTGGTGCAGGACCCCAGTTCCTCCACCGACCAGATAGCCAAAGTGATTTCCAAGGACCAGGTTTTGTCGGCCAAGGTCCTGAAAATGGTCAACTCCCCTATTTACGGTTTTCCCCGCCGCATAGGCACCATCCAGCACGCCCTGGTTCTTCTGGGGTTCAATGTGATCCGGGGACTTATTATCAGCACCTCGGTATTCGACATAATGGCCAAAAACATGATGGGACTCTGGGAACACAGCCTGGGGTGCGCCACGGCCTGCGCCGGGATAGCCAAGCAGGCCGGACTCAAGGACCCGGAAGAGTATTCAGTGGCCGGTCTCCTGCATGACCTGGGCAAACTGGTAAGCATTATCCAGCTGCCGGAAATAAAGGAAGAGGTGGACGCCCTGGTCCTGGAAAAAGATATTACCTATTACCAGGCTGAAAGGGAAGTCATGGGTTTTGCTCACGACCGCATCAACGCCTGGCTGGCGGATCACTGGAACCTGCCCCTGCGGCTGCGCGAAGGCCTGGTCTGGCATCACCGGCCCAAGTCAGCCCAGCATTACCCGGATGTAGCCTGCGTTGTACACCTTGGAGATTTTCTATCCAGGATTTTCCAGGTGGGCAACAGCGGAGACGACCAGGTCAACTACCTGGACAAGTATATATTCAAGGTGCTCAACCTGCGCCAGGAAGACCTGGAAAAGTCACTTGATCACCTGGACCGCGAACTGGTTGAACTCACAGGGTTCATCCCGGATTAGGCCTGAAGGAAACCCCCATGCCCAAAACTGAAAGCCATATTTTCCTTATTTCCTCGGATGCAGAACTTTATACCACCCTCAAGTCCATCTGCTCCCATGCCCAGTGGACGGTTTTTGAACGTGGCCGGGGGGCCATCGAGCTTCTTTTCAACAGCCCACCTGATTTATTGATAGTAGACAACAAGATGCCGGACCTGCAAGGCACGGAACTTATCAGGATATTCAAGAGCGAAAATGTCTACCGCCAGGTTCCGGTGGTCCTGTGCCTGGACCGCGAAGAAGTTGACGCAGGACCGGACCTGGCCGCCCTGGAGGTGGACGATTTCCTGGTAAAGCCGCTGGATCCCGGTGAAAGCAGGCTCAGGCTGGAGCTTATCATGGCCAGGGCATCCTGGGAACTGGATGCCAACCCCCTGACCAAGCTCCCGGGCAATACCTCCATCATCCAAAAGATCCAGGACATGCTGGACAGGCAACAGGAGTTCGCCCTGGCCTATGCTGACCTGGACAACTTCAAGTCTTTCAACGACAAGTACGGCTTTTCCAGGGGGGACGAAGTCCTCATGATGACCGCCCGGGTGATTGTAAACACCATCCGGGCCTTTGCCGGCATGGAGTCCTTTGTGGGTCACGTGGGAGGCGACGACTTTGTTTTCATTGTCCCCCCGGACAAGGCCGAAAGCGTCTGCTCCATGCTGGTACAGAATTTCGACGGCATCGTGCCCAACTTTTACGACCCCGAAGACCTGAAGCAGGGAGGAATTCATTCCACCACCCGGGATGGCAAGGCAAGTTTTTTCCCCTTGATGGCCGTATCCATAGCCGTGGTTTTCAACAAAAAAGGCGAACTTACTCACTACGGAGAGGCCTCGGAAAAGGCCATGAACCTGAAAAGCATAGCCAAGAAAGAACCTGGAAGCTCCTATGTCCTGGATCGCAGACAGCCTGCCTGATGAAGCAACGGCATTTCTGGCCCATCTGGATGTGGAAAAGGGGTTCTCCGGGGCAACCCTGCAGGCTTATTCCAAAGACCTGTTGCAGTGGGAAGAATTTCTGCAGACCAGAAACAAGACCTGCGCCAGCCCTCAGGATATTGTCCGGGCGGACGTGCACGCCTTTCTGGTACAAATGCACAAACTGAACCTTTCCAAGTCCTCCATGGCCCGAAAGCTTTCCTCCCTGCGAACTTTTTTCCGTTTCCTGCAAAAACAGAAAATCATCCAGCAAAACCCCTGCACCGGGGTCCGCAATCCCAAACAGGAAAAACCCCAGCCCGGGGTTCTGAACGTGGACCAGGCCCTGGAAATGGTCCAGGCCCAACTGGAACCAAGCCCCAGAAACACAAGGGACCTGGCCCTGGCCGAGGTGCTCTACGGTTCCGGGCTGCGCGTAAGCGAGGCCCTGAGCCTGGACCTGGACGACGTGGACCAGGGCCAGAGCCTAGTGCGTGTCCAGGGCAAGGGACGCAAGGAAAGGCTGGCCTTTCTCACCCGGCCCGGGCTGGAGAGACTCAGCCAGTACATTGCCCTGCGCCACGCCTTTGAGCCTGATCTCCGGGAAAAGGCCCTCTTCCTGGGCATGCGGGGGGGGCGTCTGCACCGCCGGGAGGCGGTCAGGATCATCCAGCGCCTGGGACAGATATTTGCCAGGGCCCAAGGCGTAAGCCCCCACACTCTGCGGCACAGTTTTGCCACGCATATGCTTCAGGCAGGTGCGGACCTGCGCATTGTTCAGGAACTTCTGGGGCACAGCCGCATTTCCACCACCCAGCGCTACACCCATTTAAACCTGGACCAGGTCATGCAGGTTTATGACAAGGCCCATCCCCTGGCCCGGGAAAAAGACAAAAATCAGGACGGCTGAGAAAGGCTTGATTCCAGGCATGAAAATTACTAAATGGACAAAACTGCCGGTAACGGTCAAAAAAATAAAAAGGCAGAACCCCATGACTCCAGTGGATTTCTCGGAACAGGAAAGAGAAGTGCTTCGAATTGTTCAGGCCGACCTGCCCGACACCCAGTCACCCTATGCCGAGATAGCCGCCAGGGCGGGTATATCCGAGCAGGAGGTCCTGGATCTGCTTAAGCGCCTGAAAGAACAGGGCATTATCCGCAGGTTTGGGGCCACCCTGAGGCACCAGCAGGCCGGATACGGCCACAACGCCATGGTGGCCTGGTACGTTGACGATACCATGGATATACGGCATGTAGGAAAAATCATGTCCAGGCGCTCGGAAATAACTCACTGCTACGAGCGGGCAAGCTGCATGGACTGGCCTTACAACCTGTACACCATGGTCCACGGGCGCAGCCCGGAGCACTGCACCCGGGTGGTTTATGAACTGGCCCGGGAAACCGGTGTGGAACAGTATGAAATGCTTTTCAGCTACAAAGAGCTTAAAAAAACCTCCATGAGCTATTTTTAAGTTTTTCCGGCCTTAAACCAAATCATCAAACAACATCGAGGTTATTTATGAGTATTTCCCAGGATCTTTTCAATACCGCCAGAGAATTGATTCCCGGCGGCGTCAACAGCCCGGTACGCGCCGGGAGTGTGGGCATGCACCCCCTGTTCATTGCCAGGGCCCAGGGTGCTTACATGTATAGCCAGGAAGGAGACCCCTATATCGATTATGTTATGTCCTGGGGTCCCATGATCCTGGGCCACAACCATCCCCGGGTACGCAAGGCCCTGGAGGATGCCCTGCAAAACGGCACCAGCTTCGGAGCCCCCTGCAAGCCCGAAATAGATCTGGCTCAAGAAATTATTGATGCCCTGCCGGGCGTGGAAATGGTGCGCATGGTCAATTCCGGAACCGAGGCCACCATGTCCGCCCTGCGTCTGGCCCGGGGATATACCGGCAGATCCAGGGTGATAAAATTTACCGGGTGCTTCCATGGCCACGTGGACGCCTTTCTGGCCAGCGCAGGATCAGGAGCGGTGAGCATTCCCGGCACTCCCGGGGTGCCGGATGAGGTGGTGGCCCAGACCCTGCTGGCGGATTACAACAACCTGGAACAGGTCCAGGAGCTGTTTACCAGATACGGCTCAGACATTGCAGCCATTTTTGTGGAGCCCGCTGCCGGTAATATGGGACTTGTTCCTCCTCAGCCTGGATTTCTTGAGGGGCTGCGCAGGCTGGCGGATGAGTATGGCGCGCTTTTGGTCTTTGACGAGGTGATCACCGGCTTCAGGCTCTCCTATTCCGGAGCCCAGGGCTATTATAACGTGACCCCTGATCTCACCTGCCTGGGCAAGATCATCGGAGGTGGACTCCCTGTCGGGGCCTACGGAGGCAAGCGTGAAATCATGAACAAAATCGCCCCGGCTGGAGAGGTTTATCAGGCCGGGACCCTGGCCGGGAACCCTCTGGCCATGACCGCCGGACTGACAACCCTGCAGGCCCTCAAAGAGCATGATTATAACTACTTAGAGGAGAAAACCAGTGAACTGGCTCAAAAGCTCAAAGAGGTTCTGGCAGAAAAAGGGCTGCCGGTTCAGCTCAATCTTCTGGGTTCCCTGTTTACACTGTTTTTCACCCCGGATCCGGTTACGGACCTGACATCGGCCAAAAAATCCGATCAGGAACTTTTCCGCAAATTCTACACCGGGATGCGGGAACAGGGTATTTACCTGGCTCCTCTCAACTATGAGTGCGCTTTCAATTCATTCGCCCACGGCCCCAAAGAGTGGGAAAAGACCCTGGAGTCCGCCAAAAACCTCAAGTTCTAAAAATAACAAACACCCAATACTTTTCTTGACAGGGTAACGGTTAGAGTATATTAACTTAACCAGGTTGTGCTGTTTTGAACAATGTTAAAGGTATAAGGAGGTGTTGGAAATTATGAGAAAATCCATGGTGATCGGTATGATCTGTGCTTTTTTTGTGGGCTTCGTGCTGCTGCCCAGCCTCTACGCCGGACTGACGGAACGACATGAGAGACTGGACCAGGACATGGAGTACGAGTTCGGCTCATATGCTGACGAATGGCTGCTCTATGCTCCCGAGGAGTACGGCGAAATGAGAGAGGCCCCGTCACCCTTTTCCCACACTGTTCATGGAGATTTTGACTGCGGCGAATGCCACCATGACGAAGAAGGGGAACCCTGGGACGGCACATACGAAATCAAGGGATGCATGAGCGAGGGCTGTCACGACATGGCCGTGGCTGAAGAGCCCCAGGACAGAAGAGACATCAGGTACTTCTACAAGGCCTATCATGACCTGTGCATGACCGGCTGCCACCGCGACCTGGCCAGGGCCGGAGAAGAGTCCGGGCCTACAGCATGTCCCGAGTGTCATCCAAAGGATTAACTTTTGATCCAAAACGTTTTGTAAAAAGGGGGGAGCCAGGCTCTCCCCTTTTTTTATTCCCTGTCTTCACCTTCAAATATGCGGCCTTCTGCCTCAAAGCAAAATCAGGCTGCTTTATCAGCTCATCACCTTGAAACTCTTGCCTTCACCAGCCATGTCCAGTATGGTAAACAGGCAATCGACGATAAAATCTTGTCCTTTGGACCATTAGAGGATACCTGCATTTTTTCGTTTCATCACACCACAAGCAGGGCGACAGGCCGGCCCAAGGCGGTGCATATGGCTCAAAAGCAAAAAAAATCCCAGGACGAAGAAATCATTGATCTGACCGAAGTCATCGAAGAGGGTGACCCTGAAATGGCCCCCCCTCCCAAAGACAGGGAGCAGGAATCAGACGATGATTTTGATGACGACTTAAAAGACCTGTTCGACAGCCTGGGCTCTGATGATGAACAGGACGACCAGGACAGCGATCTGGACAAGGAATTCGAGGACCTGTTCAAGGAACACAGTGAACAGGAAACCGGTTCAAAAGAAAAAGCCGGAGAAGAAGAGTCCGAGGCCGACGATTTTCTGGAAGAGCTGATGCAGGAAACAGGCGGTTCCTCTGAGAAAGATGCGGACAAAACCGGGTCCCGGCAGGAAGATCCCGACCTGGAAGATCTTTTTGGAGACGAGGACTTTGAACAGGAGCGTGCAGACAAGACCGGGCCTGAGGAAGAACCTGCTTCACAACCAGAACCTTCCCTTAAGGAGGATATGCCCCAGGAGAGTGAAAAGCAGGCCGAAACAGACTTTGAGCCTGAACCTGAAGCACCCCCTGCTGAACCACCTGAGGAAGACCTGGAGCCGGCAGAAAAGCCGGAAGCTGAATCCCCGGCAGATGAACCCGCCGACCAAGCCGCTCCTGCCCGGGAAACAGGTGAAGTGGACAAATCAGCTCCAAGCGGAGTGGAACATCTGGCCCAGCAGATGGAAAACATGGAAGAACGTATGGACAAGCTCCAGGCACAGATGGATCTTGCAGAAGAAGAGTTTGCAGGCCGGGTCCTGCAGACCCTGGAAGAAAAGGGCTCTCAGCTTGGCTTTATCCAGGAAATGATCCCCGGGATTGTGAATCAGGCCGTAGAAAAGGGCGAGGAAAAAATCCAGGAAAAACTGGATGAACTCAAGGAAGGCGAGCTTCAGGACATACTTTCCAGGCTTGCTCTGCTTGAAGAAAAGGTAGCCGGAATACAACTGCCCGATATTCAGGAACTGCAGGACAAGCTGGAGCAGAAGATTGACCAAAAGATTCAAAACGCCCTGTCAGAGCAAAAAGAAGGTCCGGAACAGGACTTTGAAGCCCTGAAACAGGAACTGCATCAGGAACTGGAAAACAAAATCCAGGAATCACTCCCGGATACAGAAGACAGCGCCGCCAAAAAAAACACTGAACAGCTGCAGCAGGAGATGGACTCCCTGCGTCAAAATGAGCTGCAGGATCTAAACTCAAGGATGAAAAACCTTGAGGATCAGGTGGGCAGCCTGGACACCCCGGATGTCGAATCCATCAAAAACGAACTGGAACAAAAAATAAATCAGGCCCTTGATGCTGTTAATAACCCGCAGCAAGAGCAGCCTGATCTCTCCGGACTGAAAGATGAAGTGGTGCAAAGTGTTGAAGGCCGCATCCAGGAACTTGTATCCACCTGGCAGAATGAAAAAAAGTCCCTGGCTGCAGAACTTGAAAACGCCCTGACTTTCTGGGGCAGGATGCAGGAGAAACTTACCGAATTAAGCCAGGACATAGGCGAACTAAAGGACAGGGAAAGACAGCCGGACCCTGAACTGCAGGAAAAACTCGATTCCCTCTACCAGAACTCCGTGAGCAGAGAAGATCTGCGCCACCTGGCCTCGCAGCTCAGGCACGAACTTGAGGAACATGTGCAGAAGCAGGTCCCTGCAGCAGCCGCCCGGGTAATCCGCGATGAAATAATGGCCATGCTCCAGGAGGACCAGGAGCAGGAATAATCATATTTTTTAACAACCAAAAAGGGGGAGGGCTTTGCGGGTTTTTCCCCTTTTCACCGCCCGGTTTGTGTTTTGACTGGTCAAACCATTTCCCCGCCGGGCGGTTTTTTTAAGCTTATTTTTAAAAAAAGAGGCAGGAATGGATCAGGCGGAAAAGCAGGCAGTGCAGGTAACCAAGGAGATAGTGGTGAAATTCATAGAAGTGGGGCGTATTTCCCCGGGCAATTTTCATGAATTCTTCTCCCCCATCTATAAAGAAGTTCTGGACACCATCAGGAGCAAACAGGAACAAAACGGGAAGAAAGAGGAAGAGTCCGCCTCATGACCGATCCCCGGCACAGCCGGAAAGTAGCCGGCTTATTCAGCAGCATAGCCCCCTGGTATGACTTTCTAAACCATTTTCTAAGCCTGGGGCAGGATTTTTACTGGCGTCGCAGGCTTGCAGGACACATTCGCCTGGCTGACCAAGGCACTGCTGCAGACCTGGCCGCCGGCACCATGGATGTTACTAAGGAAATCCTGCGCCATAACCCCGGCAGCCAGGTGCTTGCCCTGGATTACACCAGGCCCATGCTGGTCAGAGGGCAGCACAAGCTGGAGAAATACAGGCAGGATTTTTTACCTGTCCAGGCTGACGGCCGTTATTTGCCCCTGCCTGATGCAAGCGTACACTGCGTCAGCATAGCCTTTGGAATCCGCAACATTGTACCGCGTATCCAGGCCTGCAAAGAAATCCTTAGAGTACTAAGGCCCGGCGGCAGGCTCTGTATCCTGGAGTTCGGCACAGGAAAAAAAAGAATCTGGGGCGGGGTGTACAATTTCTATCTGTCCCGGGTACTGCCCCTGCTGGGCCGGCTTATCTCCAGGGATAGAGAGGCTTACACCTATCTGGCCCAAACCATCGCCGGTTTTCCGGATGAGGACAGGCTCTCCCGGGAACTTAAACAGGCCGGATTTTCCAGGATTTTTTACTACCCCATGTGCTCCGGGATAGTATACGTTCACGTGGCCCAGAAACCCGGTCCCTGATCCTGCGAGGTTACTTGCTGGTGGCTGAAGTTGCGCAGGGCTAAAAACTCTGTCCCAGAAAAATAACCAGCACCCCAAGCACAAGTCCGGTAAAGCCCAGGCGGCGAAGATTGGATGGACTCTGCTGGGCCAGAGTGCTCAGGATACCGGGCATTCTTTCCGCAAACAGAAAATAGGGGATGCTTTCCAGAATGAAAGCCAGACCCAGGGCACTCAAAAATAGAGTCAGATCGAATTGCATGGGTTAAAACATATACTTTTTGTCCGGCAAAGTCCACCAGACAACCCTGGCGGAATGGCAGATCCGGATTTATGTAGAGGAGGCAGGCCTGCATTCTGAAACTGTCTTAACTGCCTTGACGATGGTACGCACCGCATGATTCTTTTTACCGCCGCAACCCTGAAGGAACTCAAGCACTTCTGCAGCAGCATGTCCGGGTTTGATTTTCAGGGCAGCACAGGGCATTGTACCTGGAGAAAACACACCCGCATGCTTCTTTTAACCTGCGGCGTAGGCCCTTTGAATGCAGCCCTGGGTCTACAGAGTTTTCTGGCGGCGCATCCGCAAACAGACATGGTCATAAACACAGGCATAGCCGGCAGCTATGACCTGGACCTGCTTCCCATAGGTTCTGTCTGCGTGGCTTCAGCCGAGATCTGGCCTGAATACGGAATCCGCACCGGACCCGGACCGGCGGACCCGGAACTTCTGGGATTTCCTTTAAGCGGCCAGGATACAAGCCCTGTCTGGAACAGGATTGAGCTTGATCCACGGCAGATGTCCAATTATGGTGATGTCTTTAATGAGACGTTGCCTGCAGGCTGGACCGCGGCAGCCTCGCTCACTGTGGCCGGAGTCAGCGGAACTTTGGAAGTCGCCCGGGAGCTTGCCGGGACCTTCAACGCCGGCATGGAAAACATGGAGGGCTTTGCTCTGGCCTATGTCTGCAGGAACAAAAAAATTCCTTTTTCAGAAGTAAGAACCATCTCCAACCTGGCCGGCTCCAGAAACAGCCGGGACTGGAATTTCAGGGATGCTTTCAGCTCCCTGGCCAGACTGCCTGCACAGATGTTCAAAAATGGATGAACCGGGATGCCTGAAATAAGAACCTTGAACGTGGCCATATCTCCCTGTCCCAATGATACTTTTATTTTCGGGGCCTGGATTCTGGGTCTTGTTCCGGACCTGGAGGGATGCAGGAGCAGATTTGCCTGGAGGGATGTGGACCTTTTAAACCAGTGGGCCCGGAAAAACTACTGCAGCCTTGTCAAGGTATCCGCCGGCCAGGCTCTGGACCTGCAGGATAAGTACTTTATACTGTCCAGCGGTGCAGCCTTTGGCCTGAGCCATGGACCAAAACTCGTGGCCCGCAGAGGCCTAAAAACCAGACCAGGTTTTATCGCCGTACCCGGACTGCAGACCACTGCCTGCAGCCTCCTGAGAGCTGCGCTGGATTATGACTTTAAAGCCCTGCCCATGCCCTTTGACCGCATCGTCGACTGCCTGGAACAGGGCCATGCGGATGCAGGACTCCTGATCCACGAAACAGCTCTGATTTACCAGCAATACCACCTGGAGCTGCTTCTGGACCTGGGCTCATGGTGGGGGGAAGAAGCAGGAGATCTGCCCCTTCCCCTGGGCTGCATCATCATGCGCAAAGACCTGGGCCAGGCCCTGAAAGACCGCGTAGAGGAACAGATCCGCTGCAGCCTGGACACGGCCCGGCAAAGACAGCCTGAACTGATGCCCCTGATCTCGCATCTGGCTCAGGAGATGGATACGGATGTCATTGACAGACACATCCGGGCCTACGTCAACCAGTACAGCCGGGACATGGGCCGACCGGGCAAAGAGGCCCTGCAAAAGCTGCAGCAATTGAAGACATCCATGTCCGACCCGTCAGACAGGTCAGACACGTCAGACAAGTCAGACAAGTCGGACACATCAGACAAACTCCGACAAAACCCCCTAAACCCAACACATTCAAATAAATGAGCAAACTAAGCGACTTCTTCAGCCGGGAACTTCCCCGGATAAACGCTACCCTGGAGCAGGAACTGGCTCAGCTGAACCCTCTGGTCAAGGAAGTGGGTGAACACATCCTGTTATCAGGCGGCAAGCGGCTTCGTCCCATGCTGACCATACTCACAGCCAGATGCCTGGGCTATCAGGATCAGGATATCTATCCCCTGGCCTGCTCCCTGGAATTCTTGCATTCCGCGACACTTATCCACGACGATATCCTGGACAGTGCCGACACCCGCAGGGGACAGACCGCCTGTCATCTGGCCTTCGGGCTGCACCGCACAGTGCTGGCCGGGGACGCCCTGCTGGCCCTGGCCAACCTTATCGTGGCCAGATACGATATCCCGGCCATGAATTACTGCGTGGCCCAGGCCATTATGCGCACTGCCACCGGAGAGGTGGAGGAAATAGCCCAGATACGCTGCCCAAAGCCGGACAGGGCTGCCTACCTGGAGATCATCAAGGGAAAAACAGCAGATCTTATCCGGGCTGCCTGCAGCTGCGGGGCCATGCTGGCCCGGACCGACCAGGAAACACTTGAATATGCCGACAGCTTCGGCCTCAATGTAGGCATGGCTTTTCAGCTGGTGGACGATGCCCTGGATTATGCAGCCGAACATGAACTCCTGGGAAAACCCTTGGGAGGTGACCTCAGGGAAGGCAAAATCACTCTGCCCCTTATACTGTATCTGCAGACCCTGCAGGAAGACCAGCAGGGCAAACTTCTGCACAAAATGGCCCATGACGATCTTTCCGATCCGGAAATGAAGCGGATAATCTCTGAAATCCAGGAAATGGGGCTGGACAAAAAGGTCCGGGAAGAGGCCGGGGAATACCTGCAGCTGGCCGGACAGGCACTTGTATCTTTCCCGGAAACACCGGAGAAGTTACTTTTGCAGGAAATCGTTGAAGTGGTCAGAAGCAGGAAGTTTTAATTGAAGGAGAACATATGGCGCTCAAGCTGGAACTGGACCTGCTGGAACATGTACGCGACGTACAGGGCGAAGGGATTGCCCGCAGGATTAACCAACACCTGGGAATTTCTGTAGACAGCGTACGCATGATCACCTGCTATACCATATCAGGTGTCCAAAAATCCCAGAAACAGGAAATCCTGGACAGGCATATCCTGTCCGACCCTGTACTGCATAAGCCGGCCTTTAAACCCCTGGCCGCTGACTTCGACTGGATAATCGAGGTGGGATTCAAGCCGGGTGTAACAGACAACGAAGGCCGCACCGCGGCCAGGGCTCTACAGCAGGCCCTGACAGAACCAGGCCCTGACATCCGGGTCTACACCAGCAGGCAGTACCTCATAAATGCCCGCCTGGACCGGGAACAGGCCACCAGGATCGCCAGAGATCTTCTGGCCAACGAACTCATCCACCGCTACGAAATAAAGGACCATCAGGAATGGTCAAGCAGGCCGGGGTTTACCCCGGTAGAGGCAAAAGTCACCGGTATTCCCAGCGATGAAGTGTCTGCAGTCACCCTTGAAGGCTTAAGCGATGAAGACCTGATGCAGCTGAGTCGTGAAATGGTCCTGGCCCTTAGCCTGGAAGAAATGCATACCATCAGGGACTATTACCTGGATGAACAGGTCAGGACCATAAGGCAGAACCTGGACCTGCCCCTGCAGCCCACGGACGTGGAGCTGGAATGCCTTGCCCAGACCTGGTCCGAGCACTGCAAGCACAAAATCTTCAACGCCCGCATTGACTATCACAATGCTGAATCCGGCCGCAAAAGCACCATCAACAGCCTGTTTGACACGTACATAGCCTCCAGCACCCGGGACATACGCAGGCAGAAAAAGGACCAGGACTTCTGCCGCTCTGTTTTCAAGGACAACGCCGGGGTCATAGCCTTTGACCAGGATCTGGACGTGTGCATCAAAGTGGAGACCCACAACAGCCCTTCTGCCCTGGACCCTTACGGCGGGGCCCTGACCGGCATAGTCGGGGTTAATCGCGATCCCATGGGCACCGGCATGGGAGCGGATCTTCTCTGTAACACCGATGTCTTCTGCTTTGCTTCGCCCTTTTATGACCAGCCCCTGCCCCCGCGGCTTCTGCATCCCAGGCGGGTCATGGAAGGCGTGCGTGAGGGAGTGGAGCACGGAGGCAACAAATCCGGAATCCCCACGGTCAACGGGGCTGTGGTCTTCGAGCCGAGATACCTGGGAAAACCCCTGGTTTTCTGCGGCACCGTGGGCAGCATCCCGGCCCGGGTAGGAGGTGGGCCTGGCTATCAGAAAAAGGCCCGCTGCGGGGACCACATCGTCATGACCGGCGGTCGCATCGGCAAAGACGGCATCCACGGGGCAACTTTCTCCTCTGAAGAACTGCACTCCGGCTCTCCGGCCACCGCCGTACAGATCGGAGACCCCATCACACAGCGTAAGATGTATGACTTTATCATACGGGCCAGGGACTTGGGCCTGTACAACGCCATTACCGACAACGGAGCCGGGGGACTTTCCTCTTCAGTGGGAGAAATGGCCGAAGACACAGGTGGATGCGATCTGGATCTTAGTCTGGCCCCTCTTAAATACGACGGACTGCGTCCCTGGGAAATACTTCTGTCCGAGGCCCAGGAGCGTATGACCCTGGCCGTACCTCCGGACAAGCTGGAGGATTTCATGGACCTTGCCCGGGAAATGGACGTGGAGGCCACGGTGCTTGGCAGCTTCAACGACCATGGCAGTTTCATGATCCGCTACGCAGACCGGGTAGTGGGATGTCTGGACATGCATTTTCTGCATCACGGCCTTTCCCGGATGCACCTGAAAGCCGTATGGAACCGCCCTGACCTGTCCTCAGAGATCTCTGCTGATCTGGGCGATGACCAGGCCGGGGATCTGTTGCTGGACATGCTCTCCCGGCTCAATATCTGCTCCAGAGAATACATTATCCGCCAGTACGACCACGAAGTCCAGGGCGGCAGTGTCATCAAACCCCTGGTGGGGATAAACCGGGACGGCCCAGGGGACGCTGCGGTCATCCGCCCGGTCCTTTCCAGTGAAAAGGGTCTGGTGATCTCTAACGGAATCTGTCCCAAATACAGCGATCTGGACACCTACTGGATGATGGCCAATGCCATTGACGAGGCCGTGCGCAACAACGTGGCCACAGGTGGAGACATGAGGCATATGGCCGGCGTGGACAACTTCTGCTGGTGCGACCCGGTACAGTCCCCAAAGACCCCGGACGGACACTACAAGCTGGCCCAGCTGGTGCGGGCCAACCAGGCCCTGGCCCATTTCTGCCGCGGGTACGGGGTGCCCTGCATTTCGGGCAAGGATTCCATGAAAAACGACTATATGGACCAGGATCTGAAAATATCCATCCCGCCCACGGTACTCTTCTCGGTGATAAGCGTTATTCAGGATATAAACCTGTGCCTGAGCAGCGATTTCAAGTCCCCGGACCAGGATATCTATGTGCTTGGACTGACACGCGACGAACTGGGAGGAAGCGAACTGAGTTACCAGCTGGACATGCAGGGCGGCCAGGTCCCTCAGGTGGACATGCTGTCCAGCCGCCTGCGCTACCATACCTTTCACCAGGCGGCATCAAAGCGCCTGGTAAGCGCCTGCCACGACCTTTCAGACGGCGGCCTGGGAGTGGCCCTGGCGGAAATGGCCATAGGCGGGCGTATCGGGGCCAGCGTGGATATCTCCCTGGTGCCGGCCAGACCCAGGGATCTGCCCTGGTGGAAAATCCTTTACAGCGAATCCGCAGGTCGTTTTATTGTCACCGCCCCCATCCAGAACAGGCAGGAGCTGCAGGATATGTTCAAGGGCCAGTTCCTGGCCCGCATAGGCTGCACCACCGGGGGATCTGAACTAAAGATAAACATGCAGGACAGGACACTTTGCAGGCTGGACGTAAGCCGTATGGCCCGGGCCTGGCAGAAGACCCTGGACTGGTAGCCAGTAAATAATTTCAGGATGACTGCAGGCTGAGCGCCTGACTTTCAAGAAGTCTGGTCGTGACCTCCAGCCCGGCCAGGGACTCCAGCTCTTCGCTTCTGTTCATGGCCCCGGCAATATCACCGGCCAGACAGGTCAGCCCGTGCCCGTCCATGAATATGCTGTCATATTCCCTGGCCTTGTCCCCTACAGCCCTGGCCAGGTCCCTGCTGCCGGGATCCATTGCCTCTACCCGGCCAAGGCCTTTCAGGGCCGCCCTGGCCTCGAACAGGTCCTTTTTTTTGAAAAGAACGCCTTCCCCAGCCCGGCTTAAAGCCAGAAGACTCAACGGGTGGGTATGGGCCACTGCCCCGGCCTTTTCCTGGCGCTTGTAAATCTGCAGGTGCATACCGCTTTCAATGGACGCAGGCCCGCCTGCAAGGGTACTGCCGCTCTCCAGGTCCATTACGCTCAGGTCCACTGTCTCCAGGCAGGACTTGGGGCATCCCGAACGGGTAATAAGAACAAGCCCCCCTCGCCTGAGGCTCAGATTGCCGTTACAGCCGCTGAAAAGCCCGCGCTCCCAGCCTCGCCGGCCGGCAAGCACCAGGGACTGGATATCTTCCGGAGAAAAGTATTGTTCCACTCCACTTTCCGGGGATCTCTCTCCCAGCACCGGCTTTATGTCCACTACAGGGGTCTTATCCACCACTTCCAGGGGATGCACCACTATGCGGCAGTCGTGAATCTTAAGTATTTTTACCTGGTGCAGACCTATGGGATTGGGACGATGCGGGGACCTGGTGCAGAAAACCCCGTGCAGGGGCCTGGCCGGGTCATTTCTGGGGCGCAACCGGTATACGTCCCTGCGGGCCAGGTGCATCCAGGTCAGAACAACCACCTCCTGTCCCTGTCTCAGGCGGTGCAGTCCGGGAGCATATTCGGGATCAAGCTCAATGGTGCAGGCAGGCATATCCCCGCGTCCCTGCCTGGGACAATCCTCCGGATCCAGATAGTTGGTCCTTGCCAGGCCTATGCTTTTAAAATGCATGGAGTCACCCCCTGTTTACCCTTGCCTATCAGACAATCTGGTGGCAATATATAATTCTGTCGCGGGCGTTTAATTGTTTTACAACCCATCAGGCAGGCAGCCGGGACGCAGCAGCTCCCAGCTACCCGGCCGCAGCCTTTAAACTCAGGATCGGTGCAAATCGTGGGCATGGTGGATGTTACAGAGTTGAATCCCGGGCAGGTCCTGGAGAGCAGCGTTGTTACCCCCAATGGACGCCTGCTTCTGCCCGGAGGCATGACCCTGACCCGGGAACATATAGCATTCCTGCACAAATGGGGTATAGCCAGGGTGCACGTCCAGAACCAGGAAGGAGAACCTGCGGCACTCGACCAGGACCTCATTAACGCCATAGAAAGCTATCTGACTCCTTTCTATGCCTGCAACGATATCGAGGAACCCGTAACCCGGGCTGTTTACGAACATGCCGTAAAAAGGCTGGCCTTAAAATGTCAACAGGGCTGGACCATCCCCAGAAAAGAACCCAACCTCCCGGTAAACGACGGCAACCTCCTGGACAGTTTCTATGCAGGAGAATTCAGCTTAAAAGACCTTGTCAACCACGACGTGGAGCTGTCCTCCTTCCCGGATATCTACTTCAAGATTCACCGGGCCATCAACTCCCCCCACAGTACCGCCGAATACCTGGCCGGCATCATCAGCAAGGACCCGAGCCTCAGCGCCAAGCTTTTGAGGATTGTCAACAGTCCCTTTTACGGCCTCACGAGCAGGGTGGATTCCATAACCCGGGCAGTGGCCCTGGTGGGAGTAAACGAACTCTCCACTCTGGCCCTGGGCATCTCGGCCATCAGCGCCTTCAAGGATATTCCCGGCGAACTGGTGGACATGCGCTCCTTCTGGACCCATTCCGTGGCTGTGGGTGTGCTGTCCAGACACTTAGGCAGGGATTTCCCGGAAATATCCGGGGAAAGGCTGTTCGTGGCCGGACTGCTGCACGATATAGGCCGGCTGGTAATGTTCAGGAGACTGCCGGCCATTTCCACCGAGGCCATAATCTACGCCCAGTCCAACCTCCTGCCTCTGGTGGAGGCGGAACGTGATTTTCTGGGATTTGACCATGGCCTGATAGGTGCAGCGCTGGTCAAATCATGGAAGCTTCCCCAGTACCTTGCCCATCCCCTGGGGGGACACCACAGGGAGGACTGCCTGGGCTCACCCATGACCGCCATGGTTCATCTTGCAGATTTTCTGGCCATAGCCATGGCCTTTTCCCAGAAGGGGTCCCTCATTGCTCCGCCGCTCAGTCCTTCGGCCTGCAAAACAGCAGGACTTACCCCTGAAAAGCTGGAGAACATAATCTCCGGCGCAGAAGAAGAATTTGAAAATATTGTGGATATATTTTTTGCAAAGGGGCGGGGCTGATACTAAAAGCCGCCCCTGGTTAGTGGCAACTGTACATTGACTATACAGCAGACAGCCTGCGGGTATTCTTTCTCAGATCGTGGATCTTTTTCCGCAGCACATCACGCTCCCTGCGTCTGCTCTTGGGCAGATTCAGCCTCTGCTCCTGCAGTTCCTTCATTCTGGCCTTGAGGCTTTTGATCTGATCCTTGTAGGCCCCGGACTTGCCGCCTTCTTCCTGGCTCATTCCCAGCACTTCCTTGATGGAAGACAGAAGTTCCTCTTTACTCATCCCGGAAGCCCCGCTTATCTGGGGAATCTTGTCAATGCAGAGCTGGCGGAGCTCTTTGGCTGTCATTTTGTCCAAGGGTTTTTTCAGTTCCAGGTTGATTTCCTCGCTCACAGCGACCTCCTTGAAAATTATTGGTTTCAGGTTTTTTTATTAAAATATTCTACATACTTGGCATAACATCTGGCGATGGATGATCCCTCCGGAAAAGCATGCAGCAAACCTCCCAGCTGCTCGGGACGCCGGGGCTCAAGTTTTTGGCTGGTATTCTGCACTAAGGGAATATCCAGCGGGGTTCTGCCCATTAACAGTTCTATACGCAGGTTGTCAAAAAGAACCACCCCGCAGAAATCATTTATTCTTTTAAGCAATTCTTCCTGTTGAAAGGTAAGTTCCTGGATGATTATGGAATCCCGGGCCCCAAGGATCAATGTGTGCTTTTTCCTGCCAACGGGACTGGCCATATCAGCGAATTGCCCGCCAACAATCCGGCGCCAGTTTTCACAGATTCTGGTGAAAAGGTAATGCCTGCCTTCCGGGTCATTGCGCTGGAAAAACCTATCAAGCAAACTGTTTACAGGCTCCATAAACTTCACCTTAAAACTTTGAACCCACTAAGGCAACAGGAGAATCCGGAAGCCTTTCTGATGCGGAATCCGGCCCTGATTTTTCTGTTTACAGCCCCATTTAGCCAATGTATGAAGACGCTCAGCAAAATAAAAATCTGGCCTTAAGCCATAATGGAAGCCTCAACTTCATCCAGCATTTTTTTCTCATGTTCTTTTACAAGGCTTGCAGCCAGAAAATACGGGGTCTGGGGCTCGAGGCTCAGATCAAAGCTCTGGGTGAACTGATCTTCAAAAAGCTGTCTGACCTTGGGCGATACAGATCCCAGGTAAACCAGGTGGCTGGAAACATCCCAGACCACGTCGAAAACCGCCGGTACTGGGAGGGTTTTGCCCATAAGGGTCTGTTTCACTCTGTCTTTGATTTCCGCTTTATGGTCCCGGGTGACAATCTTCCTGCCCCTGGACTCCTGCTCCCGGCGGGCCTCTTCCAGGGCCAGGCGGAGATACTTTTTCATAACCGCAGGCGGAATGCGGCGAGTGTCAAGACGCAGTGCGAATGCCAGATAATGTCCCTTGTGCGGGCTTGCAGTGTGCCACTGGTTGTCCAGGAGGTCGTCAAAACACACCCAGCCGAAGCTCCTTTCGTCGCTGGTCTGGTCAATCTCCCTGAAAGCATTGCTCTTGAGCCGCTGGGGGACTTCACTTACAAGTTCATCCGGGACATTCTCCACGATGCGGTACCTGGTCAGACTGACGCTGGAACTGAGTATACCCAATTAAGACGCTCCTTATTTTATACTGTGCCTTATGCCTGTATGCAAGAAACCTATACTGCCCTGACTCGACCTTCAAGGCAAATTATTTTTGAAGCGCTGCACCGGGCAGAAGTGAAACCATGGACCATCATTCAACCTTACTCCTGGACAATTAAAATTTTATGTGCAACTATCTGTATTTATTTTATTTGTACACAATCTCAACTGCCTGCAGCCACCAAAAAACATATACTTGATAATCATTGACCTGTTTTCTTCAACTATAAACAATTGACTGACAACCCTTAACTTTAAAAATTATACCAAGGAATTAATAATGCCTCAATATCTCTGTATTCACGGACATTTCTATCAACCCCCGCGTTTTGACCCCTGGCTGGAAGAAGTCCTTCCCGAGGCCAGCGCCGCCCCGTTCCCGGACTGGAACCAGCGCATCAACAGGGAAAGCTATGACCCCCTGGGTGCCGCGCGTATCCTGGATGAACACGGCCGCATCGAGCGTATTGTCAATTGTTATGAATTCATAAACTTCAATTTCGGCCCCACCATCCTGCGCTGGATGGCCAGGCACAGTCCCTCCACCTATCACAAGGTGCTGGAGGGAGACCGCAAAAGCATCGAGCGCTTCGGTCGCGGCAACGCCATGGCCCAGATATACCATCACATCATCATGCCCCTGACCACAGACGAGGACCGGGAAGTGGAGATACAGTGGTCCATCCAGGATTTCCAGCAACGCTTCGGCCGCAGGCCTGAAGGTTTCTGGCTCTCTGAAACCGCTGTCTCCACCCCGGACCTGGAGGCCCTGGCCAGGGCAGACATCAGGTTTACCGTGCTGGCCCCCAGGCAGGCCAAAGCCATATCCGATTCCCGGGGCAACTGGCACGAGGTCGACGAAGGCACCCTGCCCAAGGACAGGCCATATCTGGTAAAATTGCCCTCAGGTCGGGAAGTCTCGGTATTCTTTTACGACGGACCTGTTTCTCAGGCCGTAGCCTTTGAAAATCTTCTTTCCGACGGGGAAGGCTTCTGGCAGCGAATCCTGGCCAACCACGACCAGAAGCTTCTAAGCCTGGCCACAGACGGGGAGTCGTACGGGCACCACTTCAAGTTCGGTGAAATGGCCCTGGCCTGGGTATTGAACAGGGCTCTGCAGGAAGACAGCCCCCTCTCCCTGACCAATTTCTCATCCTGCCTGGATAAACACCCACCGCAGCAGGAGGTCAGGATTCACGAAAAATCATCCTGGAGCTGCGTACACGGAATAGAAAGATGGCAGGACGACTGCGGGTGCAGCAGCGGTGACCACCCCGGCTGGAACCAGTTGTGGAGAAGGCCCCTTCGCAGATCCCTGAACGTAATCCGCTATTATGTTGATGAACATTACCGGCATTATGCAGGAGAGCTTTTCAGTGATCCGCGCCAGGCAATGCTTGATTACGGCAACTGCCTGAGCGGCAAAGTAGAGCGTGACGAGTTTCTGCGCAGACACCAGGCCCGTGATCTGGACCGGAACCAGAGGGCTGTAGCCCTTAAGTTTCTTGAAATGCAGCGCATGAGCCTGGCATCCTTTGCCAGTTGCGCCTGGTTTTTTGACGACCTGGGACGCATCGAGCCCTTGAACGCCCTCAGCTACGGTTCAAGAGCCCTGGAAATGCTCAAGGACCTGCAAGGCCCCGACGTGGAACCCCTTGTCCTGGAAGTACTGGAAGAGGCCAGATCCAACGATCCCGCCATAGGCGACGGAGTAACGATCTGGAAGGAAAAGGTTCTGCCCAGAAGAGTCAGGCCGGCCCACATGGCTGTCATGGGAGCATGCATGCAGGACCGGGAGTCATCTTTTTCCTTTCCCGGCCTTGAGTTCAGCACACGCAAAGAAAAAAACATCCTGCAGCTGGATTACAGCTGGACCTGCCTGCAGGAACAGGGCCAGAAGAAATTTGCCCTGGACCAGGAGGCGTCCCTGGACTGCAGGGTGCAGACCGGGGAAGGAGAAAGCCTTGGCATGGCAAACATGGACAAAAAACTCCAGAATCATGTACTTTTACAACTTGACCGCGAATATGAAGAAAAGATTTTGTCAACCCTGATGCAGGCTGCTTCCATGCCCGGCAGGCACAGGGAAAGCTTTTTCGAAACCGGCCAGAAAGAGCCCATTGCCGGAAGGGGTATTTTGTCCCTGGGCATGCTTATACATTATCTCTCCTCCGCCCAAGAAGCCGATGACTGGTCCGCATTCTGGCAGGAGGTACTGCAGAACAATCCTTACCTGTCTTTCCTGCTCAGATCCTGTCTTGAAAAAGAACTGGCCGGGCTCTGCTCTCAAGAGCAGCAGATGTGGGACAAAGCAGGAGAGATGATTCAAAGAAGCAGAAAGCTCGGGATTTACCCGGACATCTACCACCTGCAGAACAGGATTTGGGAAAAAGGCCTGGATTTATTTGAAGAACATACCCTGAAAATGTTTGATTTCAGGAGCTGATTAGAACAGGTGCATAAATGAAAAAGAAAAAACAGCAGAGCACTGAAGCAGTAAGCCCGGAAAGTTCAGCCTGGAGCGCCCCCCTGCTGCATGCAGCACTTCTTCTTGCCGCCCTGGGCCTTGGCCTAGACCTGATTGTACGCCGGACCATGGGTGTAAGCATCTGCCCCACCGAAGGTTGTCTTATAGTGGGAGAATACGTGCGCATCGGTGAAGAGAACCTGGTCCTCCTGGGATTTGTCTTTTTGCTGGTTCTCTGGCTGGCGTACTTCTTTGCCCGGCGTTACAACCGGGCCTGGCTTTGGGGTCTGGCGACAGTAATGCTCATGGGCGCCTTGTCCTTTGACGGAAGCCTCATGGGTTTTCAGTTCCTGGTGATTCAGGAACCCTGCCTGCTGTGCATAATAGTGGCCTGTTCCCTGTTTCTCATCCTGGCCCTTTTCGCCCTGGTGCGCAAAAAGGCCTTTTTGTTCCTTCTGGGCCTTTGCGTATGGATTGCCGGCGGTGCAGCCGGGAGTATCCTGCAGCCCCCTGCAACCACTGCAACAGACAGGCCGGACCTGGAAAATACAGCGGTAATCCAGTGGTCCCATACCGGGGCTCAAGACTGGCCCAGGTTTCACTTCTTTTTCAGCATGCACTGTCCCCTCTGCACCGAAATCATGCTGCATCTGGCCCAGGAGGGCTCAGAACCGCTGGATTACACCTGGAACTTCATCCCCCTGGATACAGAACCTGACGACCTGAAAAAAATAGCGGCCCTGAAAAAAATGGATCTCTCGGATAAAAACCCCTTCTATGAAATCCTGCTCATGGAACAGTACCCAGGGACCCCGGACGTGGAAATACCCGGCCACCTGCAGGAACTCATCCTCCAGGCCAGGTTCTATTTCCAAGTCCAGGGTTTCAGGGGAGTACCGATAACCATAGTACAAAAAGGCCCCGATGAGAAAAAGGTTCTCACCGGGGCCCAAGAAGCCATGCAGTATTTCCGGGACAAGGGCATCCTTTCCCGTTGACGCTCAGTTGATCAGTTGTCCAGCACCTCAGGGCGGACCATGTTTATATCCGCCCTGGAGCGCAGCATGGTGATATATGAATTAAAGACCTGCTGCCTCTGCATCTGGGCGTATGACTGCATCCACTGATCCTTTTCCTGTTCAAACTGCTCCATGTCCGGCTCTATATGCTCGTTTACCCGGGCCACGATGTAGCCTGCATCAGTTGACTTGACCTCTGGCAACCAGCTTCCCGTGTCCTGAACAAAGGCCTGCTCCGCAAGTTGCGGATTCATGCCCAGGCCAGGAATAAAACCCTGCCTGTCAAAAGGCTCGCTGGTGACCAGATCCAGTTCTTCCGGCTCTACTGCCTCGTCCAGTATTTTGTCCAGTTTGTCTCCGGCTGCTTTCTCAGCCATCTCCATCGACTTCTGCCGGGTAAGTTCCTCAACTATCTCGTCTTCCACCTTTTCAAGTTCCAGGCTCCTGGCTTCCCTCACCCCGGTTTTCTCGGCATAAAGATATCCATTGTCCAGCATAATGGGAGATTCTGTGACCTCGCCTTCCATGAGATTAAAGAGCCTGTCCAGGGCTTCCCCGGGCAGTTCCAGCTCCTCAGGGCCCTGCTCCCTGGAAAAATAGTCAGTTTCCTTCAGTTCCAGCCCCAGGCTGTCGGCGGCTTCTTTCAGGCTGCCTCCGGCCACCACGATCTCCAGGACATCGTCTGCATAGTCCCCTATCTGGTCCGCGGCCTTTTCCCTGCCGATCTTTCTGCGGATCTCGTCCTCTACTTCCTCAAGATCCGGGCTTGCAGCTTCCACGTATTCTTCCACCTTGATAAGATGCCAGCCGAACCTGGTCTGTACAGGGGAACTGACTTCTCCGGGGGTCAGATCAAAAGCGGCTTCTTCAAAGGGCTCAACCATCTCGCCGCGGCCGAATCTGCCCAGGTCTCCTCCTTCAGCAGCACTGGGGCACTGGGAATGTTCCCTGGCCAGTTCTTCAAAACTTTGGCCCATCTCAAGCTCTGCCAGGATCTGTTCAATCCTTTCCCGGGCCTGCTCCTGTTCCAACTCTGGTGCATCTTCTTCGACCTCCACGAGTATATGTCTGGCCTTAACCTCTTCTGGCTGCTCAAACTCACTTTGATGACTCTGGAAATAAGCCTCGACTTCTTCGCTGGAAACCCTTTGAGCCCCGGCCAGGGCGTCAGGGGATAGCTCCAGGTGGGCTATCCGGATTTTTTCCGGTTCCATGAACCTGTCCTGGTTGTCCTGGTAATACTCTTTGATCTGTTCCTCTGTAATGCTTACCTTGTCGTGGAACTCGTCTGCTTCGAAAAGCTTGTAATCTATCTTTGCCTGGGACCGTACATAATTGAAAAATTCCTGAACTTCATGCTCATTGGGTTTTGCAGGCAAAGACACATATTCTTCCATTTTTTCCATGAGCAGGTTGTGCCTGAAATCCCGCTCAAACTGTGAAGGCGTCAGCCTGTGGGAACGAAGCACCTGCTCATAGCGCTGGGGATCAAACCTGTTTTCCTCGTCGAAAAAAGCCGGCAGACTGGTGATCTCCTGCTGCAGTTGCTCCCGGCTGACAGACAGCCCCAGCTGGCTGGCCTTCTGGACCAGCAGCTTGGAGTTCACCATCTGATTAAATACCTGTTCCCTGAGCTGCATGGAGCGCATGTCCTCCCGGCTGAGCCCCGGATTCTGCTCCCGCATGGAATGAGCCGTACTTTCATAGGCCCTGGCGAATTCCTGTATGGATATGGGCTCGCCATTGATCACGGCCAGAGTTTCGCGATCATCTTCGGTGAAGCTGCCCACTCCCCAGAAAACAAAAACTATCACGATGACGCCAAACAGCACCTTGACAATCCATGACTGTGCATTGCGGCGCATTATATCCAGCATATCATTACTCCCTTATATTTGATGTAATTAAATTAAGACTAAAGTGGGCCATGCCCGCAACCCAAGAAATAAAGGAACCTTAACCGCCCGTTCCCACGCCCTGGCGTGGTCACTCAAGACGCAAAGGTCGCAAAGGAAGGCAGGAAGATTTTTTTCATTTGTCACGCGCTTCGCGTGATAACGGCAAATGAAAAGGCAGCCTTGTCCAAAACCGTGTCCCGGTTTTGGACAATACACCTGCTTCGCGTCTTTAACTTTGCGTACTTAGCG
>NZ_QYZY01000330.1:0-22426 GCF_003838035.1 Desulfonatronospira sp. MSAO_Bac3
GCTTTTAAGGAAAGCAGGGGACAGGCACTCCGGGACCCACTTGAGCATCATTTTGTGCTTAAAATATCTCATTTTTTGGGACAAGTGGGTCCCGGAAGAGCCAGTCCCCATGCCACATGCATAGCGCTAAACAGATACCCTTAACCAAACAGTAACCATTCAATTTGATTTTTCAGCTGGTTCCTGCCTGCTTTTTTTGCCGAGAGCCTGCTTTATTTTCGCGTCTGCGTCCTGGGGGAGCATGTTGTGCTTTTTCATGTACATTATGAATTTTTTGGCGTGCTCCATCTCCGGGTTCAGCTTGAGCGTTTCCAGTAAATGTTCAAATGTCTTGTCGTATTTCTTGAATTCAAAGTAGGCCCTGGCTACATTGTAGTGCAGATTTTCATCATTTTCCACCATTTCCAGGGCCTTGGTGTAGTATTCCAGGGCCTGCTGATACATTTTCTGCTTGCGCAGGTTGATGCCGAACTCATTGAACAGATGCTTGTGTTCATCCTCGAACGCTGCGTCCAGCTTGACCAGTCGCTCGAATATATCCTGGGCCTTTTCCTTTTCACCCCGCTCCAGGTAGGTCAGTCCCAGCCCGAAATTGGCCCGGATGTTTTCAATGTCTACTTTCAGGGCATTGTTGTACTCGAATTCGGCGCTGTAGCTCTCGCCTTTTTTGCGGTGCCTGTCCCCGCGGGCGATGGTCTTGTTGAGCTCGCGCATCTTGGGGAATACTGTGTAGGTGTAGAACTCGGGCTCAGGTGAAAATTTTTCCAGGATTTCATCCTTAGGCACTATCTTTTTTGGCCCTGATGGGACATAGTTTACGTTTAGAGGCTGTATCTCCACGTTTTCATCGTCCAACTGGTTTACGTACCAGTACATCTTCTGGATGGTCTTTTTCTGAGTGCTCCCGGTACCCACTTTGACCAGGTTCTGAGAGGAAAATACTCCCTGGATCCTGGATTTTTCTTCTTCTGGTGCCCCGGCCCGGCCGTTATCAGGCACTTTCTTTTCCGTGTCCGCCATAAGCTGCTCCTTGCAAGTTCGCTGACAGTTCTCGTCTGATCTGCATCAGGGACTCCAACGGATCCCGGGATGCAGTCACCGGGCGGCCTATAACCAGGTGTGTGGCCCCGGCCTCCATAGCCATGGAGGGCGTGACCGCTCTTTTTTGATCTTCCAGGGTTTCACCAGGCCTGATTCCCGGTGTGACCAGGCAGAAGTCTTCCATGGCACTCTTTTTGATACCGGCAGCTTCGCCACCGGAACAGACAACTCCGTCCAGCCCCCATCTTCCTGCCCTGGAGGCCAGGTCCGGCACCACATCATAAAGGCTTCTGGATTCCGGCCAGGGCAGGTCTGACCTGTCCAGGCTGGTGAGCAGAGTAACCCCCACAAGAGCCGGGCGGGAGCGTGCCTGGAAATCTCTGCCGTCTCTGGCGTCAATGGCGGCGTTTATCATTTTCTCTCCCCCAAGGAGATGCAGGGTAAGCATATCCACGCCCAGGTCAATGCAGTTGCTTACGGATTTCCGGACAGTATTGGGGATGTCCATGAGCTTCAAGTCCAGGAAGACATTGTAGTCGAGATCTTTGATTTCCTGAACGATTCGCGGTCCGCAGGAAGTAAACAGCTCCAGGCCAATTTTTACCCAGTCAGTAGCCGGCCTCAGGGTGCGGGCCAGGTCCAGGGCCTGCTCACGGCTGCTGACATCCAGGGCGACGACAACCCGGGGTTTATGAGTCATAGTGTACTCCAGAGGCGATTTTCCGGGCAAGATCCGGGCGTATAAAGGGTCTTTGCATTTCAGCCAGGACTATGGCCTTTAACCGGGCATAGGAGGAGTCTAAATCGTCATTAACAAGCCAGTAATCAAAAAAGTCGCTTTTGAGCATTTCGCCGGCAGCGTTTTGAAGGCGTTTTTCCACTGCCCCGGCAGTATCGCTTCCCCGATGCATGAGCCTTTGCCTGAGGTCATCCAGGGAGGGAGGAAATATAAAGATATAAGCTCCCTGCTGCAGGTTGTTTTTAATCTGCCTGGCCCCCTGGATATCCACATCCATGATCAGGCTACGGCCTTCCTGGATGCTTTCCAAGACCTGCCGGGCGGGTGTGCCGTAGAAGTTGCCGTGCACCTCGGCCCATTCAGCGAAAAAATTTTTTGCTATCAGCCCCTGGAACTCATCCTTTTGTACAAAGAAGTAGTCTTTGCCGTGCACTTCATTTTCCCTGGGCTTCCTGGTGGTGTAGGAAACAGAAAAGCCGAATCCGGGATAATCGCGGCACAGCATGCGGATCAGCGTGCTTTTGCCAGCACCCGAGGGAGCGCTTATAACCAGGAGTATACCCTTAGGATTCATCTCTGGCCTCCAGTTGTTTTATCCGCTGGGCCATTGTCTCCGGCTGTACAGCCGAGAGAATAACATGTCCCGAATCCATGACCAGGATGGACCTGGTCTTGCGGCCCTGGGTGGCATCGATGAGCATGTTGCGCTCCCTGGCATCCTCCCGGAGCCTGCGCATGGGCGATGAACCCGGATTGACAATGGACACCACCCTGGAAATGATGACGCTGTTGCCGTAACCTATGTTTAAAAGCCTGAACCTGGTCTTGTAGATATTGCTGTCCATGAATAGCTACTCCAGGTTCTGGGCCTGTTCCCGGCATTTTTCCAGTTCGGTTTTGAAATCCACGGCTATTTTGCTCATTTGAGTGTTCTGGCATTTGTTGGCACAGGTATTTATCTCCCTGAAGGCCTCCTGGAGAAAAAAATCCAGTTTGCGGCCCATCTCGCCGCTTGTTGCCACAAGCCCGTGCATGGAGTCCAAGTGAGCCCTGAGCCTGGTTATTTCCTCGGATACATCAAGCCTGTCCGCCATAAGGCTCAGTTCCTGAAGAAGCCTGTTCTGGTCGGCCTCCACATTAATTTCCCCCAGAATCCTGTCCACCCTGGAGCGCAGTTCCTGAAAACGCTGGTCTGTGTTGCCGGCCGCCAGGTCCTCAAGCTGAGTAAGGCTCGACTTGAGCCTTGTGATACGTTCCTGCAGGTCCATTAAAAGCTGATCACCTTCAGATTTTCTGGAATCATTCCACTTCTGCAGGGCTTTTTCCAGGCAAGTTTCCAGGTCGGACAGAAGGTCTTCATCCATGCTGGATGATTTTTCCTGCCACATGGACTGCATGCGCAGCAAAACATTTAGATCCGGCCTGAATTCATGCCCGGTGCTGGAGGCGAATTTTTTTAGCTCTTCTATCATGGCCATGGCTTGAGGGTGGTCAAATTCCAGGCCCAGCTTGTCAGGGTCCAGAATGCGCATGTCAAGATATATTTCCACACGTCCCCTGGAGGCGTATTTCCTGAGGATTTTTTCCCACCCGGTCTGCCTGTAAAAAAGGGCAGGGGGGATCTTCCACTTTATATCCAGGTGGCGGCTGTTGACGCTTTTTATTTCCCAGTTCAGGTTCCACTGGGCCTTTTCCATTGAGGCGGAGCCATAGCCGGTCATGCTGTGTGTCATTTTGTCTGGGATGCCTTTTGTAATTGTTTGCGGTAACTGGTCCTGATTTCACGCAGGTGTGTCTTGATTTTCTCCGAGGCATAATCCGGAAAGGTCCAGGGCAGATCCACCCAGTCCCCCCTGGTAAAGATCAGGGTCAGATCAGCCCAGATGCCCTGATCCAGGTAGATGCGATGGGTAAAATTCTTGCCGGTTGCCAGGACCAGACGCTCCAGGGTCAAAAGCCCCGGATCCAGGTTGAAAAGGCGCTTATCGTCACGCAGCCAGTCCTGCTCCAGGCTATTGGTGACAAGCTTTATTTCCGGCAGCCTGTTAAGTTCCACCAGGGGATAAAAGGTATATATACGCCTGAAAATGGGCGTCCCCAGTTCCTGGTTGTAGTAATCTGTTTCCGTTAGAGGAATATAGGGACTTTCGAAATCCACACGGCCGAACCGCAGGCTCAGGGCAGGCAGAAGTTCTTCCTCAAAGAGTTCCCATCTGGAACTCAGGATGGACAGAAACAGTTTGCCCGGCCCGGGTATTTCCGGGTGACTCATAATACAGGTACACCTGTCACACCCGGGGTGGACAGGATGTTTGGTCTTAAAATTATTATATGGCGCAATTAACTGGACAGGATTTGAATCTGTAATGTAAAAAAAATATTACCAGTATTGCGAGAACACTTCAACCATAAGCTTGGACTCCTGGATTTTATAGGGAGCTGCGCTGACGGTGTCTCCCGGCTTTAATCCCAGATTCTGGTCCTCTATAAAGCAATCCATGTAGTATTCGCTCATGCCTTTATATGGGGTTTCCATGATCAGGCGCAACTTGTCTTCCCGCAGAAGCTTGCTGGTAAAATGTTGGCGCTTGTGCTTTAAGACCTCTTTTAGTTCACGCGCTCTTTTTTCCTTGACGTGCTGGGCGATCTGGTCCGGCCATCGGGCTGCACGGGTTCCGGGCCTGGGGGAATAGGTGAACACATGGCCGTAGGACAGAGGCAGGGCCTCTGTCAGTTTGAGAGTTCGTTCAAAGTAATCCGGTTTTTCCCCGGGAAATCCCACCAGAAAATCTGCTCCCATGGAATAAAAAGGTATGGTTCTTTCCAGACGTTCAACAAAAAAGATGGCCTTGGCTGGATGGTAGTGATCGCGCCCCATGCGGGTTAAAACCCAAGTGCAGCCGCTTTGCAGGGACAGGTGGAAATGAGGGCAGATCAGGACGGAGGAGGAAATGATGTCTATGCCCCGGGAATCAAGCATGGCCGGATCCAGGGAGCTCAGCCGCAGACGCATCCTGTCTTCCCACTCAGAGGCCAGGTTTTTTTCCAGGTAGCAGATGAGATCCCAGAAATCTTCCCTGGTATTTAGATCCACCCCGTACATGCTTAGATTGATTCCGCTTATGACTATCTCCCTGTAGCCCCGGTTCAAAAGCCCCTGGATTTCTCTGAGTACAACTTCCGGGGGGCGGCTGACGGGTGCACCGCGGGAGGCAGGAACTATGCAATAGGAACAGCCCCTGGAACAGCCGTCCTGGACCTTGACCACAGGTCTGGCCCGGAAATAGCTGGTGATCCAGTAATCCAGGCCGGGATCACCGGCATCCGGGTCCGGAAACGGGGACGCAAGAATAGAGGTCTTGCGGGACTGGGGAACCACCAGGTCTACTTCTTCCAGGGCCCCCAGTTCTTCTTCAAAGATCTGTGCGGCGCAGCCGGTAACAATGATGCGGGCCTGCGGGGCCTGGACGCGCAGACGCCGCAGGGTTTTTTTCAGGTCCTTCACGGCCCTGGCGGTGACAGCACAGGAGTTGACATAAATATATCCGGCCTGTTCAGGGCCGTCTGCAGGGACCAGACCCTGGCGCTGCAGGGCCTCGGAAATGGCCTGGGATTCGTACTGATTCACCCTGCATCCAAGGGTGGTCATGAAAAAATAAGCTGAAGACATGGCTTTACCGACTATTCCTGTTGAATTATGCCCCCGGCCAGGACCTGTCCCTTTGGGGAATAAACCGCTGCCACCTGTCCTGGAACCGGCAGGCCCGGCTCGCCCTTGTAGCGTACACGCATCCGCTGCCCCCATAGTTCTACTTCAGCAGGGCGGGCTTTCTGACGGTACCTGGTCTGGACCAGAAGGTCCAGGGGCCATTTCCGGGGCTCTTCCAGGATGTTCACATCCCGGGCTTGGAATTCCCCGGCTCCCAGTTCCTCCCTGGCTCCTACCACCAGGGTGTTGCTGGCAAGGTCCTTGCGCAGCACATATAAAGGGTGCTTAAAAGCAATGCCCAGCCCGCGTCTCTGGCCCGGGGTGTAGCGCCACAGCCCCTGGTGCCGTCCCAGGGTGCGGCCCGAAGAATCAACTATGGGGCCGGGCAGGGGCTCATGGCTTTTTTCAAGCCTGCCGTCTATAAAATCCCGATAATCCCCGGGAATGAAACATATCTCATTGCTTTCCTCCCTGGCGGGGACAGTGATGTTTCTGTTCTGCAAAAACTCCTGCATGCTGGACTTGAAATGATGATACATGGGAAATTTTGCCCGGGCAAGCCTCCGGGGAGGGACAAGGCACAGAAAGTAGCTCTGGTCCTTGGCCTGGTCCAGGGCCCGCATCAAAACCGGGCCTGAACTGTTTTTTTTAATTCCCGCATAATGGCCGGTGGCCAGGGCCGAGGCTCCAAGCTCCAGGGCCCGGTCCAGCAACAGCCCGAATTTTATGCGCATGTTGCAGCGGGCGCAGGGGTTTGGGGTCAGACCATCCAGGTAATCCTGGACAAAGGGATCAATCACCCGGGCGGCAAATTCATCCTGCAGCAGGGTGACATGCATCTCCACGCCCAGGCTGGTGCAGATGCCCTTGAGTCTTTTCTCCAGGTGTTCATCCTGGCGGGGGAAAAACCGGGCATGAAGCGCCAGAACGTCATGGCCTTCTTCCCGGAGCATTACCAGGGAGGCCAGGCTGTCCAGGCCCCCGCTTACAGCGACAGCTATTCTCATTCTTTCAGGGCGGAGGGAAAGGGCAGTGCCGGCAGACTCTGCTCCAGGATGCCGGCTGCCTGCAACAGAAGCTCTTCCCCGAATGCCGGACCCATAAACTGAATGCCCACGGGAAGGCCGGTTTCATGGCCCAGGCCCGCAGGTATACTTATTCCGGGAAGGCCGGCCAGGTTCAGGGAGGTGGTAAATATGTCCGTAAGATACATCTGCAGGGGGTCGTCCACGTTTTCTCCCAGGCGAAAGGCGGTAGAGGGAACAACCGGAGAGCAGAGCAGGTCACAGTCTTCAAAGGCCTGCATGAAGTCCTGGTGAATGAGCCTGCGTATCTGGGCTGCCTTTTTATAATAGGCATCATAATAACCGGCGGAAAGGACATAAGTGCCGATCATGATCCTGCGCTGGACTTCTTCTCCCAGGGCCCTGGACCTGGTGCGGCGGTACATGTCCAGTAGTTCCCGGGCCTCCTGATCCCTGTAGCCGTATCTGACCCCGTCGAAGCGGGCCAGGTTGGAAGAGGCCTCGGCCATGGCTATGATATAGTATGAAGCAACTCCATGCTGTACATGGGGAAGGTCCACCGGAACGGTCCGGGCTCCGGCCTCGCGGACATTTTCCAGAGCCTTTCTGGAGAGGGCATCAACTTCTGGGCTCATTTTTTCTTCCCAGTACTGCCGGGGAAGTCCTATGCGCAGGCCATGAAGATCTTTTCTTTTTTCCAGGGCGTCCAGGTAATCCGGAACAGGGGCGTTAGAAGAGGTGGAATCCAGGGGGTCATGTCCGGATATGACATTTAAAACTGCTGCGCTGTCAGGAACACTCAAGGTCATGGGTCCGGCCTGGTCCAGTGAAGAACCAAAAGCCACAAGCCCGTATCTGGAAACCCGGCCATAAGTAGGCTTCATGCCCACCACTCCGCAAAATGAGGCCGGCTGACGAATGGAGCCTCCGGTATCGGTTCCAATGGAGCCCAGGGACTGTCCTGCGGCTATGGATGCAGCCGACCCTCCGCTGGAGCCCCCGGGTACACGGGACAGGTCCCATGGGTTGGACGTTGACTGCAGGGCCGAGTTTTCAGTGGATGAACCCATGGCAAACTCGTCCATGTTGGTTTTCCCCAGGATTATGGCCCCGGCCTGCCTCAGCCGCTGTACCAGTGTGGCATCATAACCCGGGGTGAAGTTTTCCAGTATTCTGGAACCGCAGGTAGTGGGGATGTCCCGGGTGCAGATGACATCCTTGATGGTCATGGGCACGCCCCACAATGGCTTTTCATTGTCCGGACCCTGCCGGTCCATCTCTCTGGCCTCTTCCAGGGCCTGTTCTTCCCGGATATGCAGCATGGCCCTTATGTCCGGCTCGGTCTGCCGGATGTTGTCCAGGCATTCCTCAACCACTTCAGAGACCTTGATTTCTTTTTTCTGCAGCAGCAGCCTGGTTGTACAGAGGGTTCTCATATCGTGATACACTTGGGTTCACCTTTTGTTAGATTATCCTGGGGACAATAAAGTATTCTCCGTCATGGTGCGGGGCATTGGCCAGGATCTCGCTGCGCCGGCAGGTTTTGCGGGTTTCGTCCTCGCGCAGAACTGACATGTTTTCCGAAGGTGAATAAAAAGGCTCCACCCCGGAAGTGTCCACCTGGTTGAGGCTGTCCATGTATCCGATGATGTCCCGGAACTGGACAGCGAATTTTTCGGCCTGCTCCGGGGATGTTTCCAGCCTGGCCAGTGCAGCTATCCTGCTTACGTATTCTTTATCAATATTCACTCTTCTGTTCTCCTGATATAATGGATTACGTGTTATGGATTATCCAGGCAAGCATGTGCTGCTCTTTGCTGTCTGCGAAACAGTTTTCAGAAATTTACTGAATCTGCTGAGACCGTTACTCTCTTTCCTGTTCCCTTAAACGCTCCAGCCACATGGCTCTTCTTTGTTTCCTGGATTCTATGGTCCATTTCATGGCTTCGGGCTCCACTGGCTGAAGCTCATGGCGATCCATCCGGAACACGAAGAGGTCCTGTGAGGCTTTGCCCTCATCGTCCCAGTTTATAGGGGCCATGCTCCAGGAGTCGAACTCGTTTCCGGACAAAATGCGGTTGACTTCATCATTGTCTTCAGGTGAAGGCATATTTCCCAGCCTGGAGGCGAATCTTACAAAGTCGTAGCCCAGGGCCACCCAGAAATCCGCTTCTCCCTGAAGACTGTCTTCCAGGCCTTCACTGAGCTGTCTGGCAGGGGGTGAGGGATTGTGACTGTTCCATGCCCCGCAGCTTAAAGCCAGGGAGAAGAACTGCTGTTCCAGGGTCCCGGGAGAGTACCCCTGGTACCAGAGCATGGGGCCCATGAATACTAAGTGATCCACATTGAAGTAGAAAAACTGGGGTATAAGCCCCTGGGCCCTGGACAAAGTGTCCGGAATGAATACCGCCTCAAAACCGGGGTCAGGGTCCAAAAAAGGGTCATTGGGATCGGTTATGTCCAGAAATGAGGACACGATGCGGTTCCAGCTGGCGTGATCATCAGTGGGATAACTCTGGATGCCCTGGACCTGGGCATCCATGTCCCGGGCTTTTTCCCAGAAGGTTTCAGCATATGAGCGTCCGAAATCCTCCTCGGGATACATCACTGCAAAATTTTCAATGTCCATTTCCTGAGTGCCGATCTTAAGAAGAGCCCTGACCTGATCCCCGGCACTGGAGAAAAAACGCCATCCCTGGCTGCCCTCCTCTTCCATGGTCGGCAGAAAAGTCAGAAAGACCATTTCCCTGTGCAGATCCGCCTCACGTATTTTTTCCCATGCTTCTCCGGACAGGGGGCCACCCGCCAGGGAAACGTTCTGAAGCTTTTTCAACTCTTCAATCCAGCCGGGATTGTTGGTGTTTATGGTCTTGACTCTGACATCCAGGCCGTTACTTAAAAGGTCCCAGTGGGCCTGGCCTGCTCCGCGCATGACTTTCCAGCCCACAGAGGAATAACTGTCGCTTAGAGGCAACAGCAGAGCCATGACAGGAGTGGGCTTGCCCAGCTTCTCCTCCCACTTCTCCAGGACCTTGTTGAAGGGAGTCCGGTAAACCAGCTCACTCTGCCTGGCGATCTCAATCATTCCGGGCCTGAGGGATTCCCACTGGTCATTATCGTCCTGGAGACGGGCGTGAAAATAGGACCACCAGAAAAGGTTGTCCGGGAAATGGAGTTTCTTTTCCCTGTCCATAAATTCAGCAGCTTTTTCGAGTTCTTCAAGGTCCATCTTTAGAAAAAGTCTGCTGCCGGCTTCTTCAATCCATACCTTTTGCTCATCTGTATAAGCAAACTGGCGGATATCTCTTAAAACATCCATTCCTTCAGGGTATCTCTGGCTTTCCAGGTGATGTTCTGCCAGGGTCAGGGCCGTCTTGAGCCGCAGCTCTACAGGTCTGGATTCATCCCTGTAGAGGTTTTGGAGGTAGCGGACGTATTTCTGCTCGGTTTCAGTTTCTTTCAGGGCCATAGAGTAGTAGTGATGCCATTTCCACTTGTCCGCGGCCTCTGGATCCATTTGGGCCCACTTCTCAAGGGCCTGCATGGATTGCCGGTATTCGCGGTTTTCCCCTGCGCTTACAGCCAGCCTTTTCCAGGCCATGATTTCATGGTCCTCTTCCAGTTCAAATTCTTCCAGGAGCTGAGAATAGAGGTCCTGGGCAGCGGGATGATCCTCGGCCTCCCAGGCCTGGGCAGCCCTTTGCTGCAGGTCCGGTCTGGGAGGGTCGGTGACCACTTTTTTTTCCGCGCATGCGGCAATGAAGAACAGAAGGAGTAAAGCTATAATAAATCGTGTTTTATGCATGGTTATTAAACCTGACAGTCACAGGTGGATATACTTGGAAAAACTCGGTGTTTGTTTAGAAAACAGGTATTGGGTTTTTTCTGCGACCCTGCGCAAAAAAAGAGGCCCCTTCGGGACAACATCCGAAAAAGGAAGGGATCTCATACAACCACCCCCGGCCCCTCCTTGTCCAAGGAGGGGAGTTTAGTGGAAGTGGTCTTCATACAACCACCCCCGGCCCCTCCTTGTCCAAGGAGGGGAGTTTAGTGGAAGTGGTCTCATACAACCACCCCCGGCCCCTCCTTGGCTAAGGAGGGGAGTTTACGCCGTGCACGTAATCCAGCGGGGCAGGGTGTCAGATAAAGTTACCTACATGTTTGTTTGAAATTTGTACTATTGTCTATTGAGCACACTTTGGGCCTGAGCCTATTCCGGTAAAAAATATAGTGGATCGTTACTTAAGATAAAAAAAGCCCGGGCCTTTAGTTGCCCGGGCTAGAATAGGAACTGGTTCAACCTGCTGTCAAGACAATTTATTTCTTGTCGTTGACCTCGGTGTAATCTGCATCCACCACATCTTCTTCGGCGCTTTGAGCACCCTGCTGTCCGGTCTGGGCCTCGCCCTGGTCCTGCTGCCCTGCTTCGCCGGACTGGGTCTTCTGGGCGTAAAGCTTTTCAGCCAGTTTGTGCGAAGCCTGGGACAGGTCTTCTGTAGCCTTGCGGATGGCTTCCTCGTCTTCGCCTTCCATGACGTTTTTTAGTTCCTGAATCTTGTTTTCTATGTCCGCCTTGAGTTCGGCATCCAGGTTTTCGCCCAGGTCCCGGATGGACTTTTCAGTGGTGTAGATCAGGGTGTCGGCATGGTTTCTGGCTTCGATGAGTCTTTGTTTTTTCTTGTCTTCCTCGGCATGGCTTTCGGCTTCCTTGACGAGATTGTTTATCTCTTCTTCGGACAGACCGCTGGAAGCAGTGATCTGGATGGACTGCTCCTTGCCGGTGCCGGTATCCTTGGCCGAGACGTTGACCAGACCGTTGGCGTCGATATCAAAGGTGACCTCGATCTGAGGTACGCCGCGGGGTGCCGGGGGGATACCGGTGAGCTCAAAGCGGCCCAGAGTCATGTTGTCTGCTGCCATGGGGCGCTCTCCCTGGAGTACATGGATGGAAACCGAGGGCTGATTGTCCGCAGCCGTGGTGAATATCTGGCTCTTGCGGGTGGGGATGGTGGTGTTGCGCTCGATGAGCTTGGTGAACACGCCGCCCATGGTTTCAATACCCAGGGACAAGGGAGTTACGTCCAGAAGCAGGACATCCTTGACATCTCCAGCAAAGATGCCGCCCTGGATGGCTGCGCCCATGGCCACGACCTCGTCGGGGTTGACGCTCTTGTTGGGGTCTTTGCCAAAGAATTCGGATACCTTTTTCTGTACCAGGGGCATCCTGGTCTGGCCGCCCACAAGGAGTACCTGGTTGATGTCGTTGGCCTTGAGATCCGCATCGCTCAAGGCCTTTTCGCAGGGTCCGATGGTCCTTTGCACCAGGTCTTCCACCAGGCTCTCCAGTTTGCTCCTGGTAAGCTTCATGTTCATGTGCTTGGGGCCGTTTTGATCCGCAGTGATAAAGGGCAGATTGATATCTGTTTCCATGGTGGTGGAAAGTTCTTTCTTGGCCTTTTCAGCAGCTTCCCTGAGCCTCTGCAGAGCCATGCGGTCCTGGGAGAGGTCGATGCCGTTCTCCTTTTTGAATTCATCCACCAAGTGATTAATGATACGCTGGTCAAAGTCCTCTCCGCCCAGGAAGGTGTCGCCGTGGGTTGAGCGCACTTCCACCAGGTTGTCGCCCACTTCCAGGATGGATATGTCGAATGTTCCACCACCCAGGTCAAAGACAGCTATCTTTTCGTTGACATTCTTGTCGGCACCATAAGCCAGGGATGCGGCAGTAGGTTCGTTGATTATGCGTTTTACCTCAAGTCCGGCAACGCGGCCGGCATCCTTGGTGGCCTGGCGCTGGCTGTCGTTGAAATAGGCCGGAACGGTTATGACCGCCTCGGAAACAGTTTCCCCGAGGTATGATTCTGCGTCGCTTTTGAGCTTCTGCAGGATCATGGCCGATATTTCCGGCGGGCTGTAAGTGTTGTCGCCCACCTGCACGTAGGCGTCGTCGTTTTTGCCTTTTACAATTTTGTAGGAGCACCTCTCGATCCAGTTCTTGAGCACCGGGTCGTCGTACTGACGGCCCATGAGCCGCTTGACTGAATAAACAGTCTTTTCCGGATTGGTCACGGATTGCCTTTTGGCGATTTCCCCGACCAGACGTTCTTTATCTGTAAAAGCTACAATGGATGGGGTTGTGCGTCCGCCTTCAGGGTTGCTTATGCACTTGGCTTCCTTGCCTTCCATCACATATACGCAACTGTTGGTGGTTCCCAGGTCGATTCCGATTATCTTGCCCATATTAACAAGCCTCCTTGAAATAGTCTTTGAAGTTGTTTGAATTCATAAGTCTCCTGAAAAAGTTGTAAAGACGATGTTATTCATTTTTTTCAGGAGAACACTGTTTGCTGACAAGGACCTTGGCCGGTCTTACCAGCCTGTCTCCCAGCAGGTAGCCTTTCTGCATGACCTGGCATATCTTGCCTTCGTCCATGTCCTCGCGCTCCTGCTGGGCCATTGCCTCGTGAAAGTTGGGGTCAAAGTCTTCCCCCTCGCTGCCAACCTGCTTCAGGTTGTTCTTTTCCAGTACCTGGTAGAACAGGTTGAGGGTCATTTCCACTCCCTGGGCCAGGTCTTTGCAGGCTTCATTCTTACGCCCGTGTTCCAGAGCCAGTTCCAGGTTGTCTATAACCGGAATGACTTCCTCGATAAAGGAAGATACGGCATATTTGCAGTATTCCTCCTTCTCTCGGGCCAGGCGTTTTTTGTAATTCTCCGAGTCTGCTATGGCCTTGAGGGCCTGGTTCTTCTGTTCACGCAGAAGTTCGCAGTCGGGGCAGATATTCTGCCTGCAAAGATCTTTCATTTCTTGCTCCGAGATGTGTGAGCCTGCTTCCTCTCCGGAAAAGTCGAGGTACTCCCCCTCCTGTTCCCAGGAGTCTTCTTCCTGCCTGGGATATTCTTCCCGGGATTTGTCCCGGGTTTCGTTTTCTTTTGGTTTTTGTTCCTTGTTGTAATCTTCCCTGGACATGTATCAACCTCCGTATTTGATCTTTTCCCTGAGTATGATTTTTTTCAGTTCAAGTGTTAATGCTTGAATCCTTGTTGTTTTCATAAAGTTCGCGAAATATCTGACTAAGAATTCTGGCGGTCAAGTCAACAGTCGGGATTATCCTGGAGTAATTCATACGGGTGGGGCCGATAATACTCACGTGACCCACGGAGTCGTCCTGCAGGCTGTATGGAGAGGAGATAACCGCGTAGTCGCTGAGTTCTTCCCAGTCCTGCTCCTGCCCCATGAGAATGCTCAGTCCGTCGCTTTCCAGGGTGTTGTCTAAGAGTTTAAGCAGCTTGGACCTTTCTTCCAGAAGCCTGAAGACTTCGCGCATCTTGGACAGGTCGGTAAAGTCGGTGTCCTGAAAAAGGTAATGCGTGCCGTCAACGTAAACCTGGCGGTTGTTTCCGGGATCGAAGGATTCCCGGGCCAGTTTCAGGGCGTTCTGGTACAGGTGGTCAAACTGTCTGCGGGCTTTTTCCATCTGGCTGACTATGCTGGTACGGACCTGCTGCAGGGTCTTGCCCTGGTAATGGTCGTTTAAGTAGTTGCTGAACTTGACCAGGTCGTCAGCAGAAATGTCGGAGTCCACATTTACCACCTTGTTCTGCATCATGCCTCCTTCCATGACCAGAATGGACATGACCAGGCCGGGGCGCAGCAGGATAAAATCTATATGCTTCCAGCGGATGTTTTTCTGGCTGGGAGTTACGACCAGGCTGATCTGGTTGGATAGCGAGGACAGAACCTTGGATGCCTGGCTCAGGGTATTGGTCAGATCAGGCCCCACCTCTGAAAGGGAAGACTTGATGGTCTCTTCAAGCCCCCCAGGCAAAAGTTCCAGGTCCAGTTTAGAATCTAAATAATATCTGATTCCCTTGGTGGAGGGTATTCTTCCTGCGGATGTGTGCGGCTGTTCAATATACTTTTCCTCGGCCAGGTCAGCCATGATATTTCTAATGGATGCCGGGCTCAGGTTCAGGCTGGACTGCCTGGCCACGGTCCTGGAGCCCACGGGCTGGCCGCTTTGTATATAGTTTCTGACTATGGTGAACAGGACATCTGCTTGTCTTTGATCCAGGGTCATAATGTGCACCTCGTTAGCACTCTTGTGTTGAGAGTGCTAATCAAGTAACAACGCCACCCCTTTCTGTCAAGACGGCAGGACCGGACCCTGGCAAAAGGTAACCATTGAGGGCGTGACTGGGGACAGTCCCCGCGACACCTTGCCCTCACAATCACCAAAGTTACAAGCGCAAAATTCTGTGATCCTGCACAGACCTACACAGCGAGGGACAGTCCCCAGGCCTTGTACCAGCAATCAACACCGAGAACCCCCTGAATGGTTACGGAAAAAGTGCACGCAAAGATCTGCAGAGTGGTTGTAAAACCGTACGGCCTCATTGGTGCCGGGCTTTATTCGTGTACCTGGAAGACATATTCGCGCAGGGCGTGTACCCAGGGACGCGGGGTGATACCTGTGACCATGGAGAATTTGGAAGTGTCCAGCACGGAATAGGACGGGCGTCTGGCCTTTTGGGGATATTCCCCTGATGAAACTGGATTCACCCTGGAGCTCAGACCTGCGCACATAAGGGCTTCCGAGGCAAGCTCACACCAGGATGCCTGGCCCTTGTTGACCACGTGAAAAAGACCGCTGGTCTGTTTTTTCACCAGTTCCAGGGAGTACCTGGCCAGGTCCAGGGTGCAGGTCGGTGAGCCGGTCTGATCGTGGATGACGCTTAGAGGCCGGCCTGATTCAGCCATCTGGATCATTTTGCTAACGAAATTGGTCTTGAAGGGCCCAAAGAGCCATGCTGAGCGAAGAATAAGCAGCCCGTCCCAGGGGCTCTGCATCAAGAGCTCTTCTCCGGCCAGCTTGCTTCTGCCGTAAACACAAAGGGGGCGGGGGGTATCGTCGGTGCTGTAAGGGGTGTTTTTTTTGCCATCGAAAACATAGTCCGTGCTGTAGTGCACAAGGCCCACATTGTTTTCCCGGCACACCTGCCCCAGGATACCGGGAAGGTCCCTGTTGAGGCGATAGGCCTCATCCTGGTCTTCTTCAGCCTGGTCCACACCGGTATAGGCAACTGCATTGGCCACCAGGTCAATATTATTTTTCCGGATGGTGTCTTCAACCTGCCGGGCATCAAACAGGTCCAGCTCCTTACGCCCGGGGGCCAGGGCCTTTAATCCCTCACCCTGCATTACCTGCACAAGGGCCTGCCCCAGAAGGCCTGTGCGGACGCCGGTGATGAGAACTGTGGGTGAATTCATTCCCGCTCCTTGTACCATTTGTCCATAAAGCGGATATAATCCCCCGATTTGATGGAGTCCACCCATTTATTGTTGTTCAGGTACCAGTTGATGGTCAATTCTAAGCCTTCAGTGAACTTTACGCTGGGCTCGAATCCCAGGTCTTTTTTGGCCAGGGTGAAATCCATGGCGTAGCGCAGATCATGCCCGGGCCTGTCCTGGACAAACCTGATGAGCTTGTGGGACTTGCCCATGATGTCCAGAATTTTTTTGATCACATCCAGGTTTTTGTACTCGGCGTTGCCCCCGAAGTTGTAGATGGAGCCAGGGCCGGCCTTTTCAATGCAGAGCTTGATGCCCCGGCAATGATCCGAGACATAGATCCAGTCCCTTATGTTTTCACCCTGTCCGTAAACCGGGATACTCTCGTTATCCCTTGCCCGGAGAAAGGTAAGGGGAACAAGTTTTTCCGGAAACTGGAACGGTCCGTAATTGTTGGAACAGCGGGTGATGGTCACCGGGAAATGATAGGTCTTGAAAAAGGCCCGGCACAAAAGGTCTGCTGAGGCCTTGGAGGCTGCATAAGGGCTGTTGGGGGCCAGAGGGGAGTCTTCCTTGAAGCTGCCCTGGGGGCCGAGGCTGCCGTATACCTCGTCGGTGGAGACCTGGATGAATTTTTTGATGCCCGCCTGGCGGGAAGCTTCCAGGAGGTTGTATGTCCCCTGGGTGTTGGACTGGATAAACATTCCCGGCTCATTAATGGATCGATCAACATGGGATTCCGCTGCAAAATTGACAATAACGTCGATGCTGTATTTTTTCAGCAGTTCCGGCACCAGTTCCGCGTCACAGATATCACCATGTTCAAAAAAGTAGCGGGTTCCGGCATACCTTTCCTCCACGGATCTGAGGTTTTCCAGGTTGCCTGCGTAAGTGAGCTTGTCCAGGTTGATGAGAGTATGCTGGCTTTCATTGAGCATGAAGTAGATAAAATTGGTGCCGATGAATCCGCATCCACCGGTAACTAAAATGTTCATTATTCCTCCGGAAGTATTTTAAACTTGTTTTAGTCTGACCAGGATGCCTTGTAGGGGTCAGAGATCAGAAGTTGGAAGTTATTAAAAAATCAGATAGTTATTATGTCAGGAATTAGTTCCGAAATTACTTTTGCCGGCTATTGTCATTCTCAAGAGCAGGAATAAATTTCAAAAGCAAGTGCGGGACAGCCAGGTTTTCGATGTTCTGCAGTCACGTCTTATATTGGAAAAAATACCGGCTGTTCAAGGATAATCCGGTGAGTTTATGTAAAAAACTGTTGCCCTTTGCCCGGGTATGGTTTAAGTAATTTTTATGGGCGGTTAACTCAGCGGTGAGAGTGCCATCTTCACACGGTGGAAGTCCGGAGTTCAAATCTCCGACCGCCCACCACCCCTGACTTTAAAACAGCGCCATAATTTTTACCCTGTTGCGCCTTTTTTATAAGCTGCATACACTGCGGCACATGTCCTATGTCGTATTTATTATCCTGCCCCTTCATTCCGGCCGGTTTCTTCGGCAGTTTTATACTTAATTCCCTTTTTTTCAATATCCTGAAGCAGTCCGCTTATTTTCTGCCTTACTGTCCTGACATTCAAAACAGGTTCCAGGGTCATAGGGTCCATAACCAACTCCTCTTTCTTCTTTTTTTCTGTCGCCTCCGTTCCGGCCTGCTTGATTATCAGGCTGGTAATCTGGTCCGTGCTTTCGGCGCGGGCTAATTCTCTGGTGATGTCCGCAAGAGTTGAGGGGTCCAGGCTCAGTCTTTCGTAGGCACATTTAATTCTCCGGAATTTTTCCGGAAAATGCTCCGGATGATATCTGCGGGACAACTTTATGTATGATTTGCGGATACTTTCCTGGTCTGCGTCGCGATCAACCCTTATAATCCGGTGGTCTTGCTCCAGCATTTGCTGTTCTCCTTAACTGGACTTTTTTTCCTGATCCTGCATCAGATCCAGCATACTGTTTTGTTTCAGGGCCTGCTTCTTCCCTTTTTTTCCACCTTTGGCCTGCTTCTGAGGGAATTTTGCATTCATTGTGTTCACTGCATTCTGAAAATCCTGGTGCGAGGCCAGGGTGGTGAACAGATCTTTTTCCGCCCAGATATCCCGGACCATGCCGGCCAGGACTTTCATTTTTTTATAGGCGATCACCTTGACCAGATGATCCCAGGCTTCGATGCGGTTAAAATGTTCCAGGTTGTGTTTTATAAGCTGGGCCATAAATTTATTTTTGTATGGAGAAGACGGCCAGGTAAGCATCCAGAGGATAATCTTGTGCAGAGTATCGGGCGGAGGCATATACTTGGTAAAAAAATCTGCCTCTTTTGCGTTTGCGGGCATCGTCCTCCCGGATGTATTTGCGCTCAAGTTCAACAGGCCGAACACTGGCGATTCCGGTCCCAGTTCCTTGAGAAAGGCTTCCAGTAAATGCTGCGGAATCTCTTCCCATAGGAACCAGTCGGTCTCTCTGTAGGACGGGCTGTACAGGCTTTGAAATTCGTGATCCAGGATGGAAACCAGCAAAGTTTCAATGGCAAAACGGTAATCTTCCCGGCTCAGGCATGCTTTCCAGCCCCGGAGTATTTTTTCTGTGTACATCCAACCAGGCAGGACCAGGACATAATCTTTTATTTCCTGGCGGCTGATTTTCAATGGCGTTCTTTTCTGCTGTATCTTTTTTATGGACTCCAGTGCTTCAGGGGCAGGAGACTGTTCAGACCGTTTATATATCAGCCCCAGAAAGACAGAATCAGGGACAGGCAAGTCGCATAAATTCTTTATCAACCTGTCTAAGAGCATGTAGTTGTCCAGGAATGCCAGTTCCTGATAAAAATCAAACCAGTACTTAAAAGGCGTGGATATAATGGATTCATTGCTGAGCCCCAGCTTTTGGTACAACTCAGCAATTTCCTGGAGATCAGAGCAGGACTGCTGCATATGATCCTTGAGGGCCTTTCTGGCCTGTTTTTCTCCATCTTCCATGGCCAGGTCATGCAGATAGTCAAAAAACTCCTCAAACCGTTCAACCATCTGTTGCATCCGGGCCTGCAACAGGATCATTCTTTCCCTTTCGGACCACACATCAAAGTCCAGCAGTTCCTGGAGGATATAAAGTGAATCAGTATCTTTTTTTCTGATTCTGGACAGAGCCGCAAGCTGACCCTGTACATGGGATGGCAGGTCAGACTGTGCTTCAGGAGCATAACTCTGCAGACCGTAAGAGGCAGTATCTTTCCAGTTCCGGCCCATGATATTGCCTCCCAGGGTCAAAAAGGCCTGGTACATGGCGGTTACCGCCGGATGGCTGCTTTGACTGAACCCTGAACGGTGCAGGTAGCCTTGGACTGAATGGGGATCCATGAAGTGGCCCGGCCTGGAGTACAAAAGGTGCATGGCCTCTGCCAGGACGCGCAGGTTTTTGAGCTCCACGGATTTTTCCTGGAAATTCGTGGTAAAGTAGTCATGAAGCTCCTGGAAATGTTTTCTAATCCTGGTCAGGGGTTTGACTGAAGGTGTTTGAAAATTAATAGCGGCAAGATTGTTGAACTCCCTGGCCGCCCGGGCGGCCAGGGAAAGGTGCTTTTCATTCTTCCTGGCCCGGGTGAGCCCGCCTTGGACGTACAGGTGCAGGGCCGACATATTCCCGCAGAGGATTTCTCTTAGCCCCTGGGCCAGTTCTGCAAAAGGATCAGGCAGATCCCGGGGCAGGCTGTCGGCCATGCCCGGATATCCCCGGCCGTGATAAACATCAATCAAGGCCTGCACCACATTCAGGCACTGCGTGTTTTCAGAGTTCAGGTCCGGTGCCTGCTTCAGACCTTTATGCACATTCTCCAGGGTTTCGATTTTCTGGTGGTGAACAAGGGTCTTGAGCAGCAGGTTGTAAATGGCCGGGTTCCAGCAGGAAGCCGCACTGGTTTTGGATGCAGTATCCCGGTGCCGCTGGTAAAGGGTGATGAATTCTTCCCAGGCCTCTTTTTTCCAGTAGCCCAGAAGCCTTGCTTCAAGCTTTTTTGAAGGGGACCTGGCTGGTTTGCCTTTTTTGGAGCGCTTGCCTTTTCTGGCCATTACTCTTCTCTTTCCTGCAGTTCGTCCATGTAGTCCACCAGAGTTTCTTCGGCCTCGTCCACAGCGTCTTCGTCGTCTCCCTGCAATGCGTCTTCATAATCCTTTATCAGGGACTTGAGGGTGTTTCTGGAGGCATCCCCGGACAGTTCGTCAAGCATACCGCGGGCCTTGTGCAGTATATAGTTTGTGGTCTGCTGGCTGCCCCGGGGACTTTCATCAGGCTGGTCATCCATATCCGGATCTGAGTCCAGGTCCACCTTTAAAAACATCTGGTCCTGCCTGGAACTGTCCAGATCCACCTCGCGCTTGACGCTGTAGCCTTTCTGCTCCACCCGGACCCGGATGATTCCGTTTAAGTCGTAGCTGTATTCAATGTTTATGGGTGTGCCAGACGGTGCAGGGGAAAGCTGCAGATCAATGGAGCCTATATGCGTATTTTCCCCGGACTGGGTGGATTCGCCCTGGTAGACGCTTACCCTGACCAGGGGCTGGGAGTCGAACACTGTATAGAAAAGCTCGGAGCGGGTAACCGGAATCTGGGTATTACGGGGGATAATGGGGACGCATTTGAGTTTCATGCTCACGGGATCTTCCAGGACCTCGGTACTCAGGGTGTGTGGATTGACGTCTATGAGTACCTGGTGAATATGAGAGCCGCTTATGATGCCTCCCTGAATGGCGGCACCCTTGGCCACGCTCAGGTCGGGGTCCACAGGGGGCAGGCAGGAAGGCCCGAAATACTCCTCCAGCAGGGAGATAACCGCCGGGATGCGGGTGGAACCGCCAACCAGAAGCACACTGTCGATATCCCCGGCTGCAAGGGAGGCTTCCTGCAGGGCTTTTTGCATCTCCTGCCTGGTTGTTTCCAGATAGGGTGAGATCATGGACTCAAATTCTTCCCGGGTGATTTCCAGGGACAGATTGATGTCCTCACTGGATGGGCTGGGGATCAGGGACTCCTCTATAAAGGTGAATGGATGTGCAGACAGGGCTATTTTGGCCTTTTCCGCAGCATCCTTGAGCCGGGCCAGGGCTGGACGGTGTCCGCGCAGGTCTGTGCCGTAAGTGGACATGATCTGCTCCAGGCAGAGATTGACAATGGCCTGGTCAAAATCGTCTCCCCCCAGACTGGTGTTGCCTGTGCTTGCCAGGACCTCGCTCAGTTCGCCCATGCGCAGTACAGAGACATCAAAGGTCCCGCCACCCAGGTCATAGACCAGAACCCGGCTTTCGGGCCTGTCCTGTTTGCCGGGGGTATCCACGTGGTTGTAGAAAAGGGAGGCTGCTGTAGGTTCGTTTATAATCCGTTCTACATTAAGTCCGGCTGCTTCGCCGGCTTGCTGGGTTGCCCGGCGCTGGGCATCGGAAAAATAAGCCGGGACCGTGATGACCACGTTTTCTACTTCCTCCTGGCAGATTTCCCGGGCCTGCTCCTTGAGGTACGTGAGAATGAAGGTGGATATGTTTTCCGGGGTGTATTCACTGTCCTGTACCGGGATCGTTTGTCTGGTGCCCATGATGCGCTTGACTGAACTGACAGTGGTTTCCGGGTACAGGACTTCCCGGTTTTTGGCCCTGGTCCCGACAATGGTTTCACCTTGATCAAAGCTGACTACCGAGGGCACCAGAGGCGAGCCGTTGATGGAAATCACTTCGGGCACTCCCTGGCTTAGACGTGAAATGCAGGAGTTGGTGGTGCCGAGGTCAATACCGAAAATTGTCTTCATAAATATCTCCTGAAGAGCTTGATGGGTGCTTACTTTTACCTGCCGGGAAGAATCCTGGAAGGATCACTGATCATACCTGCTCGCGATGCAGGCTGGGTTCCGGATGTCCGGGTTCACCGTTGCCCGGCTTGTTTATAACCACCACAGCCGGCCGGGTTACCCGGCCTGACACCATAAGTCCAGGGCGGACAACTTCCAGGATGGTGTTTTCCGGGTAATCCGGATGCTGCCGGGTGTCGCAGGCATGATGCCTTGTATCGTCGAATTTTTCTTTCAGATCCAGGATGGGCTCAATGCCCATCTCCTGCAAAAGGGCCGTGTACCTGGACCATACCTGGTTCAAGGCCTGGTCCGATTCATGGTTGCGCAGATAATAAATGGAGAGGCTGTCCGTAAAGCTGGTTATGGCCTGCATGGGAAGCCCGGCATTCATCTGGGCCTGCAGCCTGTCCATTCTGGCTCCTAGTTCATGGAGCATACGTTCGATATTCTGGGCCTGCCTGCGCTCGCGTTTCTGCAGGTTGCGGATCATTTCCTGGATGACCTGCAGATCGTTTTGTTCTTCCTGTTCTTCTGTATCCTCCTGCCGGTCAGGGCTGGTTTTGAACAGTCCTGCAAGCTTTGACCAGATTGACATGAGTTTTCCTTGGCTTTGGGCCGGGGTTTGGTTGATAGCTGCACACAGGGAATGCATGATGAAATCAAAGTATCTGTTTAGCGCTTTGCATGTGGCATGGGGACTGGCTCTTCCGGGACCCACTTGTCCCAAAAAATGAGATGTTTTAAGCACAAAATGATGCTCAAGTGGGTCCCGGAGTGCCTGTCC
>NZ_QYZY01000331.1:0-3479 GCF_003838035.1 Desulfonatronospira sp. MSAO_Bac3
ATATAGAAGCGGGCAAAATGATCATCTGCCCTGCACATTTCAGCCTCCAGGAACTGCTTGAGTCCTTATCCGGTCTGTTTTCGGCAGAAGGCCATCAAAAGGGACTCGCCCTGGAATTTTTAATGGACTCCAATGTTCCGGCAGAAGTCATAGGAGACGCGACCCGGGTCAAGCAGGTTATGTTCACCTTAGTGGGCAATGCCCTGAAATTTACAGAACAAGGGTCCGTGCAGGTCCAGCTGACCCCTCTATCTGCGACCAAAGGAGGAGATGTCAGGGTGCAGTTTTCCGTCTTCGATACCGGAATCGGTATCCCTGAGGACAGGTTGAGTGATCTGTTCAACCCCTTTGTACAGGTGGATGGATCGTATACACGCAAATACCAGGGCGCAGGCCTTGGCCTGTCCTTAGTCAAACGCCTGGTGGATTTGATGAACGGAAACATTTCCGTTGAAAGTGAAGTGGACCGGGGGACCACAGTGCACGTGGTCCTGCCCTTTGCCTTGCCGCCTGTAGATCACTTAGAATCTGCTATTGCAGCCGCTAATCAGCAAGATTCGAAAAAGCACTTAGATATCCTGCTGGCAGAAGACGATAACTTGAATCAGTTATTTATGAAAAAGATGCTGGAAAAGCAGGGCCATAATGTCGTCCTGGCCAATAACGGGCAGGAAGCCGTAGACCTTTTCCAGGAACAGAACTTTGACTGCATACTCATGGACATTCAAATGCCTGGTATGACCGGGGTGGAGGCGACGCAGCGGATAAGAAGCATGGAGCATGGGGCATGGGGCCCCAGTGAAACCCCAGTCTGCGACAGGGAGCCCTTTGGGCTGTTTCACGGGGCAGGCATGGAGCATGGCGCAGAAGTCAGAGGTCAGGAGACAGAGGACGGAGACCAGACGTCAGAGATGGGAAAACGTATCCCGGATTTCCTCAATACCTCAATTCCTCAATCCCCCAATCCCCGAATTCCAATAATCGCTGTAACCGCCCATACCCAGCCTGGTGACCGGGAGAGATTTCTGGAGGCCGGAATGGATGATTACATAGGCAAACCGGTGAATCACGAGGATTTTCAAAGGGTGTTCAGTAAGTTTTTCGGGCAGGAGCATTAACAGCAATAACTGCGGAGTGCCTGTCACCTGCTTTCTTCTGAACTACTTATCCAGCCTTGGAGATAGTGATGTCAACGAGACCAACCAGCTTAAATGACCAGGATCAGTCTGAGCAATCTGTCTTACCGGATGCTCAGGACATCCTGGATAAAGCCACCATCGGCATTTTTAAGACAACTCTTGAAGGTCGGTTTATTTATGCAAACCGAGCCCTGGCTGAAATATTCGGCTACTCATCCCCCCGGGATCTTATCGCTTCAGTAACCGATATTGCAACACAGTTGTTTGCTGATCCAGTTCAGTGGGAAGAGGTCAGGCATCTTCTGGATCTGCACGGGATAGTCAAAAATTACGAGTGCAGGCAGATTCGACGGGATGGTACAGTATTCTGGGCATCAGGGAGTATTCAGGCTGTAACTGATGCCAAAGGAAAAGCCTCCCATTTCCAGGGTTTTGTTTCAGATATTTCAGACAGAAAGCTTGCCCAGGATCAATGGCAGTCCACTTTTGAAGCCCTACCTGACTTGATTGCCCTGGTAGATAATGACCATCGCATCCTGAGGGTTAATAACGCCATGGCCGAGCATCTTGGTTTACAACCCAGGGAAATTGAGGGACGTTTCTGTTATGAAGTAGTTCACGGATTGTCGGCTCCCCCGGATTTCTGTCCACATTCCAGAACGTTGAGAAGCCGGAATGAGGAGAATGCAGAAGTTTTTGAAGAAAGACTGCATGGGTATTTTAATGTCACCACTACACCTTTTCGAGATGCCGGTGGATTTATTCTGGGCAGTGTGCATGTAGCCAGGGATATAACAATCCAGAAACATAAACATGATGTAATGCAGCAGGCTATAGAGGAGTCCAGACGTTCTGAAGCTCATCTTTCCAGCATGTTTGAGTCGGCAAGAGCCATACTGACAACTAAGGACTTTCCATCCGCTGCCAGGCATATATTTGACAGTGTGTCCAGCCTGATAGGCTCCAGTGCAGGCTATGTGGCCCTGCTGGCCGATGACGGCCGGGAAAATGAACTGGTTTTCCTGGAGTCTGGAGGAAGACCCTGCTATGTAGATCCGGCGCTGCCCATGCCCATCCGGGGGCTCAGGGCCCAGTCATACAGCCTGAATGCTGTAGTATTTGAAAATGACTTCATGAACAGTCAATGGATGGACTTCATGCCGCCGGGGCATGTTCAGCTGGACAATGTTCTTTTTGCTCCGCTTGTTCTGGACGAAAAAACCGTGGGGATAATCGGACTGGCCAACAAGCCTGGTGGATTTACAGAAAAAGACGCAAATGCCGCCAAGTCCTTCGGGGACCTTGCAGCCATTGCTCTACGCAATTCCAGGAATCTGGAAAAGCTTGCCGAAAACGAGCAGTCACTCAACTACCGCCTGGATCTGCAACGCCTGCTCATGGACCTGGCCATGGACTTTCTCAATGTTCCAACCGACAACCTGAATCAGGCTACTGACAGAGCTCTGATGCGTCTGGGGCAATTCACCGGGACTGACCGGGTTTATATTTTTTACTATGATTATGAAAACCATGTCATGACCAACACCCATGAATGGTGCGCCCCTGGAATAGAGCCGCAAATTGACAACCTCCAGAAAATCCCTCTTGCTCTCAACCCGGAGCATGTACGAATGCACAATGAAGGCCGGCCTTTTTACCTGCCCGATGTTTCTAAGCTTGATAATAATGACCCTTTTAGACTTCACCTTGAATTTCAGGATATACAGTCTTTGCTGGCCATTCCTCTTATGGGTCCTGAAGGATGCCTGGGGTTTGTCGGCCTGGATTCGGTCCGGTCTACCAGGACATGGTCGGATTCCGAGATAAATCTGTTTGCATTACTGGCAAAGCTGTTGGTCAATGCCCAACTCAGACAGAGCAGGGAGCAGGACCTTAAAGATGCCATGGAGCAGGCTGAAATAGCCACTCAGGCCAAGTCTGAATTTCTGGCCAATATGAGCCACGAAATCCGTACTCCTATGAATGGTGTGATCGGCATGACGGATCTGCTTATGGATACCGAGCTTCGTCCGGAACAAAGAAGCCTGGCCGAATCCATCCAGAGCAGCGGCGAGGCTTTGCTGGCCTTGATAAACGACATCCTGGACTTTTCCAAAATCGAGGCCGGTCGTCTGGAACTGGAAAGCGTAGACTTCAACCTGCGCTACCTGCTTGAAGACCTGGCCTCTCTTATGGCTGTACGGGCTGATGAAAAGGGGCTGGAACTGATCTGTCTGCCTGATCCGGATGTGCCGGCCCAGGTCCAGGGCGACCCCGGACGTCTGCGACAGATACTGACCAACCTGGTGGGCAATGCCATCAAGTTTACTCACCAGGGAG
>NZ_QYZY01000332.1:0-5949 GCF_003838035.1 Desulfonatronospira sp. MSAO_Bac3
CATCCAGCACTCACTTTCTTCTTCATGAGTGCCGGAAAAAAGTGAGTGCTGGAGTGATTACCTTTTGGCCTGGCTTCCGCCTGTCCCGTTTAATTGCTCGCAGAGCAAGCCCGCAGGGCATTAAACTGGGAGCCAGGACAAAAATGTTTTTCTCTTAATCAATCTCTTAATCCTGCCTGCCCCGTTAATCCGGGGTCCCCTTTGGGGTGTTTAACTGGGGTTAATCCTGCCTGCCCCGTGAAATTTCTTCCATTTCACTGGGGTCAAAAAACTCTTTTATTTATTGGGTTGCGGGCATGGCCCTGCGTTAGAACAAGAGCAGACACAAAGAGCCATAGTTGCTCACAATCTACATCAAGAGCTCCAGCAAATGGTAGCGGCCTTCCAGGATGGCCGCCACAAAAAGCAGCGGCACCACAAAGACTGCAAAGACGCAGTGCACCCTTTTCAGACGCTCCACCCAGCCCGGCTGCTGCTGGTCCATGCGGAAACCCACGCCCCGCCACATGCCGACTCCAAAGGCGATGAACATGGCCGGCAGTTCAAAAATTCCGTGCGGACCGAGCATGATCAAAAAATCCAGCCCGGAGAAATGATCCATCCAGTTGATGAACCAGCCGAGCATAAATCCGTTCAGTGCAGCCAGGGCCAGGGGTACCGCGCCAAAAAAGACAATAAAGCACAAGGCCAGGTAACTGGCTATAAGGTTGTGCACAAAGATACGCAGGATAAATTCCCAGGCCCCCAGCCCTTCGAACTGTTCCACCAGTGTTCCGAACTGGGCCTCCATGAAATCAAAATGTTCGGATTGACTCCAGGCCACGACCGCAGCGGCGCAATAGATCATAAACGCAGCCAGAACCCACATCCTGGCCGCCTTGATGGTCATAACCGCCTGGCTCAACACATATTCCGGAAACTTCTGCATCTTATTGACCTGCGGCATTGCTCATTTTTGCATGCTCAAGAATCATAAAAAACTCACGAAGACACTATCTCGCAAAGAGATCTGGAGCAGGCCTGAATGGAACCCAGGCAGTTTTCCACTTCCCTTATCCCGTGTTGCCGCAGAAGGGAAACAGCTATGACCGCCCTCTTTCCGCTGCCGCAAAACGCGGTTACCGGCCTGCCGGGGCCTATCTCCTGCATCCTTTGCGGCAGTTCTCCCAGGAAAATATGCTGGGCACCCGGGAGATGTGCCTTGTGAAACTCTTTTCTGGTACGCACGTCGAGAATAGTAAAGTCTTCCCCGGAACTAAGACGTTTTTGCAGTTCTCCAGCAAAAACAACAGGGGCATGCTCGTAGCGCTTTCCCTGTACCGACCATTCATGCAGACCTCCTTCCAGCCAGCCCCTGACCCGGTCGAATCCCAGCCGCAACAGATATTCCCAGGCTGAATCCAGGTCCCGGTGTGACTCCGCGATCAAACCCACCTCCTGGTCCAGGGGCACAAACCAGCCTGCATATCTGGGCAGCATATCCAGGGGGACAGAAAGGGATCCGGGAATAAAGGCCCCGCAATAGGCCTCGGGGCTGCGCACATCTAAGGCCAGCATGCCCTCCTGCATGGCCTGGCCGAAATCTTCCGCGCCCATGGGCTGTAATGAGTTAAACGGGACTATGGCCGGCGGGCCGTCAAGATTGTACTTTTCCATGCGCGAAAAATAAGGCGGGTAAGAATGCTCTTCCCCCTGTTTGGCCTGTATAAAAGCTTCCCGGCTTTGTGCCTGCAGATCCGGATTGCAAAGCCTTTCATATCCCAGGGTGGAAAACTTTCTCTCCGCAAGGCCCTCCCCGCAGGCCGAGCCTGCTCCATGAGCCGGATAGACAACTGTCTGATCTCCCAGGGTAAGCAGCCTGGAAAAAATGCTGTCATAAAGCTGGCCGGCCATTTCCTCTTCCTGTCCAGGGTAAAAATCAGTTCGCCCGCTACCGCCGATGAAAAGCGCATCCCCGGTAAATACCCCAATGGGAGCATCTCCAGTGGACAGGTCATGGATAACAAGGGAGATGCTTTCCGGGGTATGCCCGGGGGTCTTCAAGACCTTGAGCCTGACCTGCCCCAGGTGGAATTCATCTCCTTCCCGGGCGGGCAGACCGTAAGCAAAGTCCAGCTCTTCACCGTGATAAATACCGGCTCCGGTGATTTCGGCCAGCTCCCTTGAGCCCACAACAAAATCCTCGTTGCGGTGGGTCTCGAAAATATGGGTTATCCGGCCCCCCTGGCTGCGGACAATATCCAGGTATACCTGGCAGTCCCGCCTGGGATCCACAACTGCAAACACCCCTTCGCTGCCCACAATATAGGAAAACTGGGCCAGACCCGGATTCTCTATCCTTTCCAGAAACATAACACTCCTTTAACAGCTTGAAGTTTAAGCAACCTTTAACACTACAGCGAAACTTATAAAATTTTTCAACCTGTCTAAACTGGGGACAGGCACCCCCGCACTTATTTTTATTACAAATGATCTTGGTTTTATTGGAAAAAATAAGTGCGGGGAGAGCCAGTCCCCGGAGGTCAATCATAAGTTTCGCTGTAGTGTTAATGCCAGGCCGGTTTAATACCTGCAAAACGGTTGTTTGTCACCTGGCAGATGCCTGGTATATACTGCCTGCCACAGCTGAATATATCTGGCTCTGAAGGCCCCCGCACAGGAAAGGAGATAGTACTCCCACATGCGCTTGAACCGGGCATCGTATCTACTGTGCCCGGCGGCAAGCTGCGGCCAGGCCTCCTGGAAGTTCCGGTTCCAGGCCATGAGAGTCTTGTCATAATGCGGGCCCAGATTGTGTACATCTTCCAGCACGAACAGGCCTTCAGCAGCCCTGGAAATCTGGGCCATGCTGGGCAGCATCCCGTTGGGAAAGATATATCTGCTTACCCATGGATCACAACCCCTTCTGGATCTGTTGCTGCCGATGGTATGCAGAAGAAACACCCCGTCTTGTTTCATGCATTCATGGGCCGCCAGCATAAAGGCCCGGTAGTTCTTCATGCCCACGTGCTCGAACATGCCCACGGAAACTATTTTGTCATAATTCCCGGAAATCTCCCGGTAATCCTGATTAATAAACTCCACCGGAAAGTCGCGGCAAAACTCCTCGGCGTAAGAGAGCTGTTCCCTGGATATATTCACCCCGGTCACCCGGCAGCCGTAACGCTCTGCAAAGTAGCGGGCCAGGCCTCCCCACCCGGAGCCTATATCCAGGACATGGTCATGTGATTCAAGGTTGAGCTTGCCGGCAATGAGATCCATCTTGGCCTGCTGGGCCTGACCCAGATCAGTGGTGTCCCTGAAAAAACCACAGCTGTACTGCAGATACGGATCCAGGAATGAAAAAAACAGGTCATTGCCCAGGTCATAGTGTTTGTCTGCAATTACCCGGCACCGCATTTTTGACTGCAGATTGAGAACCACAGCCGGCAAAAACTTAAGCAAGTACCTGACATTCCCCCTGACTTTTCGCTCCAGTCCGCTGGACAAAAGCCTGTATATCATCTCGTCTATGCGCTCGCAGTCCCACCATCCGTCCATGTAGGACTCTCCCAGCCCCAGGCTTTTTTCCCTCCATATCCTTTTAAACCAGCGCTGGTCATGCACCTGAATATCCCAGGGATTTTTCCCGTTGATCTCGATACCAGCAATTTTCAGCATATCCCGGACAGTACCTTCAATCATAATTTCCTCGAACTTTGTCTGTCTCTAACGGTTTTTAATTTTTCCACGTTCTGCTAAGCTTTAACTCCGGTCTGTCACTTTCCAGCGTAATAAACAACACTGCCTTCTCCATAGACTGACTCCGGGTATCCGGCCAGATCAAAGGGATCATCTTTCCAGCAGATAAAAGAGGCCCATTTGCCCTTTTCCAGGGTGCCAAGCCTGTCATCTAAACCAAGAAGGGCGGCATTCTTTCTGGTCAGGATTTCCACCACCTCCTGTCTGGACAGCCCCAGGCGCAGAAACCAGCGGGTCTGCAGGAATAACTGCCGGGCAGGGGTTACAGGGTGGTCGGTCATGAGGCCGTATTCCACCCCTGAATCCAGAAGGTGCTTCAGGTTGCGCCAGTTCTCGTGTTTCAGCTCCACCTTGTAGGCAAAAGCATCCACGGGTCCGTAAACTACGGGAATACCCCGCCTGGACAGTTCTTTGAAGATATCGCCATGGTGTACACCCATGGCGTGCTCCACACTTACACGCAATGAAAACTCATCCACTAGTCTCAATAGGGCGGCGATATCATCGATCTTGTGCACGTGCACCCTTAAAACAAGCTCTCCCTTCAGGATCTTAAGCAGAGTCTCTTCTTCCGCGGACAGGATGATTTCTTTTTTCTTTTCCTCGTCCGCCGCCTGACGGCGCTTTTCCTTGACAAGCACCTCATCCAGCCTGTTGCGCAGCATGGCCAGCGCCCCCATTCTAGTCGTGGGCCTGGAGCCGTTCCAGGAGGTAGTGGACATGGGATTATATCCCAGGGCTGCCTTGAGTCCGGCCCTGTCCACAAAAGCCCTGGTGCTGTCAGAGGCATAGTTTCGAATAACCGCGCTTTTGCCGCCAATTATATTACCGCTTCCCGGAAGTATGCAGGAATAAAGCACCCCTGCTTCCACAGCCTCCTGCAGGGCCTGGTCATCCATCTGCAGCGAATCCAGTGCATCGGCCATGACCAGAATGGGGTCCTGCCTGTCGTTGGATTCGGCCTCGGCCCTGGGCTCACCGGCCCGGACCATGCCTATGTGGCTGTGGGGATCAATAAATGCCGGGGTTATGACCCGGCATTCCCGGATAATTTCCCCGTATACCTCGGGAAAGACCCCAACTATGCCGGAATCATCAAACACAAGGCAGGCATCCTGAACAACCTGCCTGCCGGTGTATATGGTCTCTGCGCGTACGCAATACATATGTGCCTTCTCTTTGTTTTTGGTTCAGTTATGCCCCATTACCGATAGACGCTTGTCCTTTGAGGCGTTGTAATTTAAAAGTAAGTCACTACATTCAATCAACAACCCGCTAACCAAAAATCCAAATGAATATCCAACCATATCTGAATTATTTCCAGGATTATGTCCAGGCTTTCATGGACGCTGCACCTGCTGGGGATTTAAACTTTGAGCTGAAAAAAGAGCACAGCCTGAGGGTAATGGAACAGGCCCGGGAGCTGGCATCTTATCATGGCTTTGACCCGCAATCATGTTTTTTGACTTCTCTGGCCGGGCTTTTTCACGACCTGGGCCGCTTTGAGCAGTACTGGCTTTACCGGACATTCAACGACAAAATATCCGTCAACCACGGCCTTTTAAGTACAAAGATCCTGCACAGGGAAAAGGTTTTAAGAAAACTTTCTGCACCTGATAAAAGGTGCGTTCTTCTATCTGTACTTTACCACAATAGAAAAAGCCTGCCCCGGACTCTTGCCCCCGGCAACATGGCAGTGGCCGGTGCAGTGCGGGACGCGGACAAGCTGGATATATATCCGGTTATTATACATCACATCTCCCGGCATACAAAGGACAGCAACACCATCACCCTGGAGCTTGAGGATGCAAACGAAGTCAGCCCGGAAATACTGGAGCAGGTAAGATCCGGCAGGCTGGCCGATTACCACAGGATGCGCTATAAGAACGACTTTCTGCTGCTCATGTCCTCCTGGATATACGATCTCAACTATGCTTATTCCTGTCGCCGGGTACTTCAAAAAGGCTACTTAGACACCATTTTTGCCATGCTGCCCCAAAACAGCCTCATGCACTCCCTCAGAGACAGTCTGCTGGCATACCTGCAAAAGTACGCGAAAGGATGACAGCTTGAAAAAAGATGACAGCAGAATCAAAAAAAGCTAAAAGAGGACACTTGATAAATAAATACCAGACACCTTTCATGTATAACCCCGAACCCCGCGTTTTTATATGTCCGGAAAAATTTTGATAATCGATGACGAGGAAG
>NZ_QYZY01000333.1:0-1906 GCF_003838035.1 Desulfonatronospira sp. MSAO_Bac3
ATTGTTGAAAATCCTGCTCGGGACAAACAGATGTATTTTGTACTCCTGATTCAAGGCTACACTTGGCTTGCTCCCTTCGTTATCGACGAGAGTGATGGGCTTATTTTTTTGAAAACGGCTTTTCCAAGCCGCAAATACCACAAGAGATACCAGGAGGAATCATGAAATACGAATTGACTCCGGAAGAACAGGAAATGGAAAACAGTGCGGACCAGCTTAGATCCGTTAGTGGAGAAAAGCGGCAAAAGGTCGAGGACATGCTTGGACGCGCCAGGAAAAACGAGGTGATAAGCTTACGCATCTCTGAGGCTGACCTGGAAATGATCAGAAACCAAGCGGCAGCGCAGGGCCTTCCTTACCAGACTTTTATCAACAGCATTCTGCACAAATACGTTACCGGACAGTTGTACGACAGACAGGAGGTCAGAAAGCTACTGGCGGAAATGCGGGGAACCTGATCTCCCAGCAGTAACCATTCAGGGGGGGGGAATCAACGCCTCTGGCGTGACTGCAATCAACATCGAGGACACCCTGAATGGTTACATGAGTGACAGGCATGCAAACCCTTCCAGAACTCTTTATTCTTAAAAACCGTGTGTGCGGAGCACCCGTGTGAAGCTGAATGCTTCCCGTGCCGGAGAAGATTTTTTGGCACGGGCAACTTCGTTGCTCACGGGCGGCTTTGCCGCTCACGGTTGGGAAATACGCCTCAAGTCTATCCTCGGTGGCGATTGCTCCCCCCCCTGAATGGTTGCTCACTCAAGAGGCTTTGCATGCTTCCTGCTCCACTGAAGTGTTATGCTGGTTAAAATTGAAAGCGCAGGCCGGTAGCCGCCTTCCAGGCATCGTCGTCCTGGATGTCGGGATCGCGGTCTCCACCGCTGCTCAGGCTTGGAGCTAAGTAACCAAGCTCCAGAATAGCAGCCAGGTTTTCGTACATCTGGTACTGGGTATCCAGGGTGAATTCCCAGGCCATGTCCCTGGTAGTGAAATATATCTCGTCCATCTCTGTGCCCAGGGCGCGCAGGTCCCTGTGATTTGTGCCCTGGTAGTAGGTCAGCTGCATATCGTGAGTAACATTATCCAATAAACTAAGGTCCCTCACGCCAGCGCCTATGGCCATCTTACCGCTGGGACCAAAAGAGTTGATTCCTGCATATCCGTCCAGGGCGGCCCTGCCGATGCCCCGCAGTTGAGATCCGCTCATGCCGAAGCTGGATACCCGGTGCAGATCGCCCGAGATAAAAGGCATGACCCTTCCCCGGGTATTTCCGTCCTTACCGGTGAAAGAGCTGCTGTGCCCGGATTCGTACATCAAGAAAAGCTCCGGGGTAAAGTGGTCTGTGTGGTACTCTGCAGCCAGGGCTGCGATCCAGCCCCTGGTTTCCTCGCCCACGGTATCGCCGGTGATATTGCTGCTGTGGCGGCCGTAGTTGAAATCACCGCTTAGCACCAGGGGATCAAGCAGATCCGCGGTAAAATTTATGCCGCCCCAGTACACGTGAGAAGAAGTTCTTCTTTCACCGGCAACGTACGGAAAAACATCAGCATTGGCAAAAGCACCCTGCCCTTTCATTCCGTAGATGCCAAAGGGCTGCAGCTGCAGGCCATCCATATTAATAGGCAGAATGGTGAGAAAAGCATCTATTTCATCGTTTTTATTCGGACCGGCTTCAAACATATCGTTGGCCCTGGCCCAGCTTAGAACCAGGCCCACGTTTTCATGTAATGGGGTGAATGAGTTCACGGCCCAGATATCGTCGTCAAAGATATGCGAGCCCAGTGTATTGGGGATAGTCAGTCCCTGCTTGCCCACCTGCATATGGATATTGGTGCCAGGAATAAAATAGTCAAGGTAAGCCCGGTCATACTCGAAAGAGCCCTGTTCCCGCCCAAGGCCGTCGCC
>NZ_QYZY01000334.1:0-1930 GCF_003838035.1 Desulfonatronospira sp. MSAO_Bac3
CTCCTGCTGCAAATAGTTCTCCAGAGGCGTGTCTTCTGGAACACAACCCTTCACAGCAGCATAGATATCCTGCTTTATCTGAACAGGTTTTCTACTGAGCACAAGCAGTCCGAAATCTATATTCCCCAGCAGCCAGAGATGATTTAACTCCTTTAAATACCAGGTCATATGAAATAGCGTATCCTCCGGCATCGGCTTGTGAGGATATTCCTGTTGCAGGTTGTGGGGTACAAGTATCTGGTTGGTTAAAATGGCGGGCCTCCTTGACATAATGAAAAGCCAGTAGAGATATCCCCTACTGGCTAAATCTTAATCTTCTCCCAATCAATCTCATCAAAGTCCACATCCTGCTCACTCATCCTCTCTAACTTCTTCAGGTGCTGCTGCGATATCATCTGGCAGTGGGCCAGGAACAGAGCCCAGGATTTATGCAGGTCAGGGAGGCTTTCTTCAGGAAGTTGGCCCAGCTTCTTTTTGTCAATTCCATACAGCCCTGGCATTTTGGGATCAGCCTTTATAAGATCACAATCATCCAGAACCTTGCAGGCTTTTACTGCGGCCATGCGGCTCTGCTCCGCCTGCTGCAGGAATTTGCCGATAGCCTGCACTTTCTGAGTAGGCTTGCCCTCGTCGTCAATGAATTTACTCCCCTTATCCCCCACAAGGCCGCTTTCCTCGTCCACGCACAAAATATACCGGCCCTCTTTATCCTGAACCATGCGGAAAGGGTAACACTTGAGCAGCATTGGCACATACTGCCCCTGCCACTTGCCGTCTGAATCCACAAAGAGGTTCTTGTTCTTCTTCTGGCCCAGAAGGGCTGCCAGGTGATACTCGCCCTTCTGCCGGAAAAGCACTATGGGCATTTCCATTACAGCCCTGGAGAGATCCAGCAGAGCAAGGGGAACCAGGGCGCTTTGCCTGGCGAAGGAGTAAGAGCTTGGCTTCTGCCAGCGCTTGTCGGCATGGGTTTTGGGGGTGATGGGTTTCATATATGGAATTACCTGATTGATTAAGTAAGTACGTCTTCAATTTCTGAATCAGTCAATTTCAGCTGGCGAAATATCCTTTTGCAGTAAACTGGATTCAGGCTTTTCTTTCCCATCTGAACAGGTGCCGAGTATCTTCGACCATCAACAATGCGGGCGTATATGGCATGATCAGTTTTACCCTGCCTGACAAAAAAAGCCCCTGACTTAACCAGGAGCTTTACCAGTTCAGTGCTGGACATGGAAGGAATCTTAGGCACAGCTGCCTGCCTCGTGAACTTCCAGCAGAATATACTTTCCTGAAGGCTGAGTACTGGACTCAAGCTCGGTGTCATTTAAGAACTCAATGAATTCCTGGATCGGCATAGGTTCGACAACTGTCTCCGGGCTGCTTGAGAGTTCCTCAAGATAGGACTCTATAGCTTCCCTTAGATTTCTTTCAACCTCAGCCAAATCCGCTCCCTGAGCAACAAGGTTTAGCTCCAGACAGACTGCGATATATTCAGAGGAACTTTTTCTCACTATGGCTGTATATTTTTCATGCATGATGTGCTCCGTAGGTTGGTCCCAGCATTTCAACATCACTTTACCTTATAGTCAAGATCAGTTCAGGGAGATTTGCCGGTCAAGGGAACCAGGGCGCTTTGCCTGGCAAAGGAGTAAGAGCCTGGCTTCTGCCAACGCTTGTCGGCATGGGTTTTGGGGGGTGATTGGAATCAATTGAGGCATGCCTGCTTAAAAACCCACTCAGGTTCAGGGACTTCCACTTTTTCCATCTCAAAACCTGGCTCGAAAGGGACTTCTGTTTCCAGCATGTCTTTTGCCCCTTCTCTCAAGGACTCAAGCAATTCTTCCCTGGTTCTCTCTTGAGCGTTTACGCCAGGCAGATCAACCAGCCAACCTATCCACCAGTCATCGGTCCTCTTTATTACTGCTCTGTA
>NZ_QYZY01000335.1:0-12173 GCF_003838035.1 Desulfonatronospira sp. MSAO_Bac3
AACTTTGATTTTCAGCTGGCCAATGACATTGGAACCAGGGTCATCAACAGTTACCTGGAAAAAGACCTGGATGAAGTGCACCTGATTTTTGGAGAGTTTCACTCCATGGTCAAACAGGTGCCCACGGCATCCCAGGTGCTTCCGGTGGTTCAGGCTGAAGTTGCAGAGGCGGAAGGGCCGCAGAGCGAATATCTGTTTGAGCCTTCTGTGGAGGGTCTGCTGGCCGAGATTCTGCCCAGGTATATAAAGGTCCAGGTTTACCGGGGCCTTCTGGATACATCCTGCAGCGAGCACGCAGCCAGGATGACAGCTATGGACAACGCCACCAAGAACTGCGATGAGATGGTGGATCAACTAACTTTGGCCTACAACAAGGCCAGGCAGGCGGCCATTACCACGGAACTGATGGATATAGTCGGCGGTGCCGAAGCATTGAAACAAGGATAATCAGGGGGCAATAAAAAATGAGTGAACAGAATGTCGGAAAAGTTGTACAGGTCATCGGACCCGTCGTTGACCTGGAGTTCCCGGAGGGCAAACTGCCCAACATCATGAATGCTATTTACATCACCAATCCCACCATATCCGACGAGAAAGACAACCTGGTGGTTGAGGTGGCTCAACATATGGGCAACAATGTGGTCCGCTGCATATCCATGGACGCAACAGACGGCCTGGTCCGGGGTATGGAAGGCAAGGATACCGGTGATCCCATCAGGGTACCGGTGGGCAAACCCACCCTGGGCCGCATTCTAAACGTTGTCGGCCGCCCGGTGGACGAACAGGGCCCGGTCAAGGCCGACAAATATTATCCCATTCACAGGCCTGCTCCTTCATTCGTCGAGCAGAGCACCAGCATTGAGATCCTGGAAACCGGGGTCAAGGTCATCGACCTGATGATCCCCTTTCCCAAGGGCGGTAAAATGGGAATGTTCGGCGGCGCAGGAGTGGGCAAGACAGTTGTGCTCATGGAAATGATCAACAACATCGCCAAAAACCACGGCGGTATTTCCGTTTTCGCCGGGGTCGGGGAAAGAACCCGTGAAGGCAACGACCTGTACCACGAAATGATTGACGCCGGGGTTATCGACAAGGCCGCTCTTATTTACGGTCAGATGAACGAACCTCCGGGAGCCCGGGCCAGAGTCGGGCTGACCGCGCTGACTGCCGCGGAATACTACCGTGACGAGGAAAACCAGGATGTTCTTCTGTTCATCGACAATATATTCCGTTTTACCCAGGCCGGTACCGAGGTTTCGGCACTTCTGGGACGCATGCCCTCTGCTGTGGGTTATCAGCCCACCCTGGCCACAGACCTGGGTGCCCTGCAGGAACGTATCACCTCCACGGACAAGGGTTCCATCACCTCGGTTCAGGCCATTTATGTGCCTGCAGACGACCTGACTGACCCGTCTCCGGCCACTACCTTTGCCCACCTGGACGGGACCATTGTTCTCTCCAGGCCAATTGCTGAGCTGGGTATTTATCCCGCTGTGGATCCTCTGGACTCTACTTCCAGGGTGCTTGATCCCAACGTTATCAGCCAGGAGCATTACAGCGTGGCCCGTGAGGTGCAGATGATCCTGCAGAAATACAAGGACCTGCAGGATATCATCGCCATTCTGGGTATGGATGAACTGTCCGACGAGGACAAAATCACTGTGTCCAGGGCCAGGAAGATGCAGCGTTTTCTGTCTCAGCCCTTTCATGTTGCTGAGCAGTTTACAGGCAAGGCCGGACGCTACGTCAAGATCGAGGACACCATTAAGGGCTTCAGGGAAATCATCGACGGCAAGCACGACGACATTCCTGAAAACGCATTCTACATGGTCGGAACCATTGACGAAGCCCTGGAAAAGGCCAAAGAGGTCTAGTCTGACAGGACTTGAGAATTAAAAATCCGGCGGCTGAAAGCTCAAAATGCTTGACCCACCAGGCAGGTGCTTTCTCCGCCGTGCAAGTTAAGGCTGTCAATCCCGGCTCAATCACAGTGGCGACCGGGCAACAGGACTTTTACAACAGTCTGCTGGATACAAGGTGGAAATATGGCTAATCTGATAAGATTGGAGATCGTCACGCCGGACAGGAATCTGCTCAGCGAGGACGTGGAATATGTCGGCGCTCCAGGCGTCAGCGGTGAATTCGGGGTCTTACACAATCACACCCCCTTCCTGACCGCTTTAAGTATTGGGAGCCTTTTTTACAAGAAAGAGGGCCGCAAGTACTTTGTGTTTGTCTCAGGAGGATTTACAGAAGTAACGCCGACAAAGGTGTCCATCCTGGCTGAAGTTGCTGAAAAAGCCGATGAGATAAGCATTGAAAGGGCCCGAAAAGCCAAAGAAAGGGCTGAACAGCGTCTGCAGCAGGAAAAGGAGCAGATCGATTACGCCCGGGCCAAGGCTGCAATGGCCAGGGCCATGCACAGACTCAGATGCAGGGATGACGCTGTGAGCGCCGGCACCTGCAGCATGTAATGAATCTCTAAGAAAAATATTCTAAACCCCGCACCTGTTTTTTCTGTTTTGTTCCAGAAAATCCTCAACAGTGGATATTGTATCCATTGAAACAGAAGGGTCTTCAGGCGTAAGCAGATAAAATAGGTGCGGGGTTTTTTTGTCTGGACATGCAAAGAGGCTTGCTTTAAAATCAGCCTTAAAAAATAGCAGCAATTTTACGCAAAAATTACCACCGGGTCCGTAATTATGATTTTTGATGAAGAGAAAGGACTACCACTATCTCCTGAGGCAGGCGTGCTTGTTCTGGCCGCTGGCAAGGGAACACGCATGCATTCACCTCTGCCCAAGGTCCTTCAAAAGCTTCTGGACAAGCCCATGCTGTGGTATCTTTTAACCACTCTGGGCACATGCTTTTCTTCCAGGCCCATGGTTGTCACCGGTCATGGCAGCGACCTGGTGCAAGAGGCCTGCACTGAATTTGAAGTGGATTGTATTTTCCAGAAACAGCAGCTGGGTACCGGTCATGCCCTGCAGGTGGCCTGGGATCATATCAAAAAGACCGGGGTTGACTGGCTGGTGGTGCTCAACGGTGATACTCCGCTAATAAGTCGCCAGCAGATTCACAGTCTTTTGAACAGTGTCCGCAGCAATGATGCTGATATAGGCCTGATGAGTCTTGAGCTTGATGATCCGGGCGGTTATGGACGGGTTCTACGCTCTGCTGAGGGCAGTGTCGAAGCAATAGTCGAAGCAGGGGACTTTGACCCCCGGGTACACGGTCCGGATGTTTCTGAAGTAAACTCAGGGCTTTATGCATTTAAAACCTCTTCCCTCAAGGGTATTCTTTTTGAGCTGGATGCGGACAACATACAGGGTGAGCTTTATCTTACACAGCTTATCTCACTGGCCAGGCAGGCCGGCATGAAGATCGAGGCCGTGAATGCCGGCAGGTGCCCGGGGCTTCTGGGGGTCAATAATCCCGGGGAACTGATTCAGCAGGAGGAGAATGTCCGCTCCTGCATAGTAAACCGGTTCATGGGACAGGGGGTTTTTATAAGGTCCCCACAGACTGTACGAATTGGTCCGGAAGTCTGTATTGAACCGGGAGCCCGGATCACCGGTCCGGTGGAGATTTACGGCAAAAGCAGGGTCTCTTCGCTCAGCAGCATCTCTGCAAATTGTTACATTGAGGACAGTTTTATAGATGGAGGGCAAGTTTTTTGCTTTTCACATATAGTAGAATCTGTTATAGATACCGATACGAAAGTTGGTCCTTATGCCCGGCTGAGACCGGGAACCAGAATGAGCAAGGGGTCCAGGGCCGGCAATTTCGTGGAAATTAAGAATTCAACAGTGGGTGCCGGCAGCAAGGTAAATCACCTGTCTTATATCGGGGACACCGCAATGGGGCAGGAGGTCAACGTCGGAGCGGGCACCATCACCTGCAATTATGACGGGCGGGCCAAACACAGAACCGTTATCGAGGACAAAGTGTTCATAGGCAGCAACACAGCTCTGGTGGCCCCAGTGGTGCTGCAGCAGAAGAGCATGATTGCTGCAGGGTCCACAATAACCAGGGATGTGCCCGTTGAGAGCCTGGGCATAGGCAGGTCCAGGCAGAAAAACCTTGAAGGCAAAAGCCCTTTGAAAAAATTTAAAAATAACGATTAAGCGATTAAAATGGAAGCCATAGAAAAACTGGCGGAAAAAGTTGACCGCCTTCTGGAACTGAAGAACAGGCTGGAGCAGGAAAACCAGAGCTTGAGGCAGGAACTGGAGGCTGAGAAACAGAAGAACAATACGGTTGCAGCCAAAGTTGATGAATTGCTGCAAAAAATTGAAGATGAAACATCTTTTTGATGCCAGAGTACAACTTAAATATACTGGGGTTGGACTTAAATTTCAAAACAGATGCGGGTCCCGAACGTATCGAGCAGGCAAGGGCATATCTTGAAAAGAGATATACCGAACTGCAAAGCAGGGGCGGCAAGCTGAGCAAGGAAAGATTGCTTATATATCTTGCTCTGGGCCTGGCTGATGATTACCTTCAAAGTGACATCAGGCTTTCGGATTTACAGCAGAGAGTAGATGAACTGGTAAACAAGATAGATAGTCTTGAGGCTGACAATTAAGCTGGCTTTTTGGTCAGCATAGAAATATTCCTGGCAGGTACGTGATGGAGATGAGTTATTTTGAGCCAACATTAACCTCAAGGGAGCCGCTGCGCAGTTCTGGTGTGCATGCCCCGCAGAGTCCGGGGAAGCCTGAAGGAGCTGCTTTGGCGCCCACCTGTAAAAACGAGGTTCAAGATAATTCTCCACACGGCCTGCCGGGATAACTTTTGCCAGGTTTCGTCTTCTGCCCAGGATCGGCCTGCCTCCAATGCCTTTACGGCAGCTTACCGGACCCTCCGACAGCTTCTCATGTTGATGACGGTGTATTTTTTCAAGTGAAGCCGTATCATCACCGTTAATCCATTTATGGAAAATAAAATACGCTGACCGCATCACCCATAGCCGCCCCCTTGCGCATCTGTGCATCTTGTTTCCGGGATCGCAGCTAATGCCTGCTGGATCGCGGAGAAATAGAGCTTTACATATAAGGAGCAAACCATGTGGACAACCGTAATCATCACTGCCTTAATCGCCCTGGCAGTTGGAGCTGTTGCGGGATTCTGGGCTCAGAAGATTTTTTTCAACAAGAAGTACCAGGAGAACCAGGAGCTGGCCCAGAGAATTCTGGATGAAGCCAGGAAAGAAGCTTCAGCACAAAAAAAGGAAATCCTTCTTCAGGCCAAGGATGAGGCCTTCAAGCAGAAAAAGGAGCTGGAAGAGGATGCCAGGGAAAGGGAGAAAGAGTTAAAGAAACAGGAACAGAGGCTGCAGGAAAAGGAAGAAAGGCTGGAGAACAAGCTTGAAAAAGTGGCTCAAAAGGAAAGTGAAGTAGTCGCCTGGGAAAATCAGCTTACCAAGCAGGAACGTACTTTTGCCGAGAAGGAGGAGCACCTGCAGGAGCTTATTGACAACCAGAGCAAAAAACTCGAGGAGATATCCGGACTCACTACGGAAGAGGCCAGACACCGCCTGATGCAGGAAATTGAGAGCAAGACCAGGCATGAGGCGGCCAGGATGATCCGCCAGATCGAAATGGAAGCCCAGGAAACAGCTTCCAAGAAGGCCAGAGAGATTCTGGCGTTGTCCATACAGCGCTATGCCGGAGATTATGTATCCGAGCATACTGTTTCGGCCGTGGAACTGCCCAGCGAAGATATGAAGGGCCGCATCATCGGCAGGGAAGGCCGCAATATCAGGGCCATCGAAGCCGCCACCGGGGTGGATCTGATCATCGACGATACGCCTGAGACTGTAGTCCTGTCCGCCTATAGTCCTTTGCGGCGCGAAGTAGCCAAACAGTCTCTCGAGAGGCTCATAAGTGATGGCAGGATTCACCCTGCCCGGATCGAGGATATTGTTGAAAAGGTAAAAAAGGAACTGGACGTCAAACTGCGGGAAATCGGGGAACAGGCAACCTTTGACGTCGGGGTTCACGGCATACACCCAGAACTGATACGCCTGCTGGGCCACCTGCATTACCGCACCAGTTTTTCCCAGAATGTAATGCAGCATTCCATAGAAGTTGCCTTTCTGTGCGGGATTATGGCTGCAGAGCTGGGCCTGGATCAGAAAAAGGCCAAAAGGGCCGGTCTGCTGCACGACCTGGGCAAGGCGGTGGATCATGAGGTCGAGGGTCCTCACGCCATCATAGGAGCCGACCTGGCCAAAAAGCACAACGAATCCAAGGATATTGTTCATGCCATAGCAGCACACCACGAGGATGTGCAGCCTGCAAGCATTCTTGCAGTTCTGGTTCAGGCAGCTGACAGTCTGTCCGGGGCCAGGCCCGGGGCCAGGAAGGAACTCCTGGAAAATTATGTCAACCGCCTGGAAGAACTGGAGAAGATTGCTTCCAGTTTCAACGGAGTGAATCGTTCTTTTGCCATTCAGGCCGGAAGGGAACTTCGGGTTATGGTGGATTGCGATCATGTGGACGATGACGCCACTCACCTGATGTGTAAGGATATAGCCCAGAAGATCGAGGAGAGCATTACATATCCCGGCCAGATCAAGGTGACTGTAATCCGGGAAAAGAGATCAGTGGGCTATGCCAAGTAGCTTAAGCCGGGGAAAAGCTGCAAGTGCCCGGGTCAGGGGAGCCTGGTGAACATGTGGACCGGGGAAAACAGTATGTTTGAGGTAACGATTTCGTAACTATTCACCAGGGTCCGGGGACTTCGCAAACAGGACGTAAAAAACTTCACCCTGATAAACCCTGCGAAGCAGGACCGCTATGCGGTGTTTAACAGGGCGAGCTCCAAGGAAGCGTAAATCAAAACCTATACACGAGTTTTTAAGCTGGAATAACTTCTATAATATTCTTCAAATCAAATTCGGTGTCTTACGGTTTTGATTAACGCTTCCTACGTCGTTCAGATCCCGCACTTACTTTCTGGCAAATTTTGTTTTGAAAGTTGGGCAGAACTAAGAAAGTAAGTGCGGGACCCTGTTTGCAAAGCCCCCGGACCCTGGATATCAGCGGTGCGCATAGATTGACCAATTTTATCGGATGGGGAAAAGTTACACGATTTCAAATTAAAGCGGAGATGAAATGAGCTGGAATCATCAGGAGGCCATGGCTTTGATTCGGCGTGGCAGTGTGGAGATTGTAAGCGAATCCGAACTGTTGAAAAAAATGGACAGAAAAAAGCCCCTCAGGGTCAAGGCAGGCTTTGATCCCACTGCACCTGACCTTCACCTGGGGCATACCGTGCTCATCCAGAAACTCAAGCATTTTCAGGAACTGGGACACCATGTACTCTTTCTCATTGGCGATTTTACAGGCATGATCGGAGACCCATCAGGTAAATCCGAGACCCGTAAGAAACTTACCCGCCAGGAAGTGATCCAAAACGCTGAAACCTACAAACGCCAGATATTCAGGATTCTGCATCCGGAAAAGACCGAACTGGTTTTCAACTCCACCTGGATGGACAAGTTTCATGCAGCGGATTTTGTGGAACTCTGCTCCAGGTATACAGTGGCCAGGATGATGGAAAGGGATGATTTTGACAAGCGTTTCCGGGAAAATCGCTCCATAGCTGTACACGAGTTTTTGTATCCTCTCATACAGGGATACGACTCCGTGGAGCTAAAAGCAGACGTGGAGCTTGGCGGTACGGACCAGAAATTCAATCTGCTGGTGGGCAGGGATCTGCAGCGCGAATACGGTCAGGAACCGCAGGTTATCCTGACAGTGCCCATACTGGAAGGCCTGGACGGGGTGCAGAAGATGAGTAAGTCCCTGGATAATTATGTGGGTATCGAAGAACCGGCCCGGGATATGTACGGCAAGCTCATGTCCATCTCCGACGAACTCATGTGGAGGTATTTCGAACTTCTCTCGGACAAGAATCTAAATGATATTGAAGCCATGCGGGAAAACGTGGAGCAGGGCAGGCTGCACCCCAAGTACTGCAAGGAAGAACTGGCCATGGAAATAACCGCCAGGTTTCATGACAGGCAGGCAGCAGAAAAGGAGAGGGAGAATTTCAACCGTGTCTTTTCGGCCCATGAAATGCCCCAGGATATGCCTGAATTCAGTGTTTCCCCGGCTGAAAACAAGAGGCTGGCTGATATTCTGGTGGAGAGCAGGCTTTGTCCGTCGCGCAGCGAAGCCAAAAGACTATGCAGACAAAAGGCAGTGGGACTTTACAACGGTGAGAAGCTTACAGACCCTGAGGCTGTGTTCGGTGCCGGGGAGTACACCCTGAAAGTGGGCAAAAAAAGGTTTTTAAAGCTTAAAGTACAATAACAAGGACTCTTACATGACAAGCAAAACGGGTTCAATATCAGCCGGGGTGTTGCAGGCAACCCTGGCCTGGGCCAGGATGATCCGCATTGAACATTCCATATTTGCTCTGCCTTTTGCCTACATGGGGCTTTTCTGGTCCGCTGAAGGATGGCCCGGCTGGCAGGTCTTCATCTTTCTGACCCTGGCCATGATAATGGTGCGCTCCTTTGCCATGACCCACAACAGGCTTACCGATCTCCCCCTGGACGCCCTGAACCCGAGAACCAGGGACAGGGCCCTGGTGACGGGGGAAATCCAGGTGCGACAGGCTTATTATTTTCTGGCAGCAAGCGCTGTTATATTTGTCCTGGCCTGCGCCTTTCTGAATCTCCCGGTTTTTCTGCTGGCCTTTTTTGCCCTGGCCTGGTCTGCAGTGTACAGCTATACCAAAAGGTGGACCAGTATATGCCACTTTTTTCTGGGTTCTGTCCTGGGTCTGGCTCCCCTGGCCGGGTGGATCGCCTATACACCGGAACTTACTCTGCCGGCGGTCTTTTTGTTTCTGGGTGTGCTTTTCTGGGTAGGAGGTTTCGACATACTTTACTCCACACAGGATATGGAGTTTGACCGGGAAAACGGACTCAAGTCCATCCCTGCCAGGCATGGGGCGGCCACTTCTTTTGCCCTGGCCGGATTCTCCCACGTCAATGCGGCTCTTTTTTTCCTGCTGGCAGGGATCGCCTTTGCCGCGTCCTGGCCCTATTATCTGGCCTGGTTTGTCGTGGCGGTGGTTCTTTTTATCGAGCACAGGATCATCTCCCCGGACAACCTGGAAAGGCTCAATGTCTCCTTCTTTACCCTGAATGCCCTTGTATCCGTAATCCTGCTGGCCGGGGTCCTGGCTGATGTTTTCCTGGTCAGTGGCTGAAAGGCATAAGATTTTCCAGGAACTAAAGTGGCAGATAAGTACTTGTTGATCAACTTCAGAAATATTTTACAGGGGTTTTCATGACCATGGACGAATTTCCAGCATACAGGGGAGATCTGAGATATCACTGCCTGGAGTGCAAGAGCGTTTATCCCGGGGACGAACTGCATTACACCTGCCCTGAATGCAGCGGGGTTTTTCTCCTGCAGGACCATAATTTCAGCGAGCTTAAAAAGACATCCGGGGAAGACTGGAGGGCTGTATTCGACCAGCGTGCAGCCGGCAAGATGACCCAGATGCAGGGCATCTTCAGATTTTTTGAACTTATCGCCCCGGTGGTGGATAAGGAAGATGTGGTCTATCTTGGGGAGGGTAATACTCCGGTGATTGAGTCTTCCCCCAGGCTGCAGAAAAATGTGGGCCGGAAAATGGCCTTTAAGAACGACGGCCAGAACCCCAGCGCATCATTTAAAGACCGGGGAATGGCCTGTGCCTTTAGTTATCTGAATCAGCTGGTGAAGAAAAACAACTGGGACCAGGTCCTGACCATCTGTGCCTCCACCGGAGACACTTCGGCTTCCGCGGCCCTTTATGCCGCCTATGTGGATGGACCGGTGAAATCAGTTGTTCTGCTCCCCCAGGGTAAAGTCACTTCGCAGCAGCTGTCTCAGCCTCTGGGCAGCGGGTCCGTGGTCATCGAACTGCCCGGAGTTTTTGATGACTGCATGCGCGTGGTGGAGTATCTGGCGGACAACTTCCGGGTGGCCCTTTTGAATTCCAAAAATCCCTGGAGAATCCTGGGCCAGGAGAGCTATGCCTTTGAGATCGCCCAGTGGAGCAACTGGGATATGGCCGGCAGGTGCGTGTTTGTGCCCATAGGCAATGCAGGCAATATTACAGCGGTCATGAACGGGTTTTTAAAGCTCAAAAAATTAGATATAATTGACGAGTTGCCCCGGATTTTCGGGGTGCAGTCCACTCACGCGGACCCGGTTTACCGCTATTACCGGCAAAATCCCGGGGACAGGAGCTATGCCCCGGTTGAAGTAACCCCCAGCGTGGCCCAGGCGGCCATGATCGGCAACCCGGTTTCTTTTCCCCGGGTGCGTGAACTGGCGGCGAAGTACCAGCAGGAGCAGGGTGAAGATGCCTTCAATGTAGTGCATGTCCAGGAGCAGCAGATAATTGAGTCCATGCTGCTGGCCAACCAGAATGGCCATATAGCCTGTACCCAGGGCGGGGAATGCCTGGCAGGACTTATTCAGGCCAGGGATCAGGGTCTTGTAGGTGCTGATGAGTTTTCCATTCTGGATGCCACAGCCCATGCCCTGAAGTTCAGCGGATTTCAGGAAATGTACTTCAACCGCTCCTTTCCCCCGGGCTACGGGATTACCCCCAGGCAGGAGTATATCAACCAGCCTCAGAGTGTGCTCAGTGAAGAGGACAAAGAGCGCATGAGCAAAGATGAGTTCACCAGGGCGGCGGTGAATGAAATGGTGCGTATACTGGGTCTTCAGGGCAACTGAGGTGCACATCCGGCCAGCATGAACAGTTCATGATCCCAGGTGTCCACGTTTTTCCTGAAAATTTTACTGCGCTGATAGAGTTTTTCGTTTTCTTTTCCATGTCCCCAGAAATCACTTATATACCTTTGGGGAACGAGAACCTGCAGGGGGCCTCCTGCACCAAGTCTCGAGGCCATGGCGGTCACGTATGCACCCAGGGCCCTGCCCCGGCATATGGCCCCCAGGGCGGGATGCCAGGGTCCGGCCTTTATCCGGGGCAGAAGTGAGCCTTCCGGGGCCAGGCCGGTTCTGATTACCGGTATCCCGGCCAGCCACATCCTGAGCAGGGCATTGGAAACCAGGGCCAGAGTGGTGTTTAAGGGCCAGGGCCTGTATTCACCCCTGGACCATTGCCGGGCCAGCAAAGTATCTTCCAGTACAAGGCAGGGGTACAGCCGGACTACAGCTGGCTGCATCTCTGCTGTAGCCTGCAGGTCCCTTGCAAAGCTTGCGGAGTCTGATCCGGGCAACCCCGGCATCAACTGAATTCCAAGCTCCAGAGAATTTTGTTTTATCCGCATCGAGGCGTCCAGGGCCTCTTCACCGCCATATCCCCTTTTTGAAAGAGACAGTACCCGGCTGTCAAAACTTTGTATCCCCAGTTCCACCATGTCCACCCCGTAGTCCCTAAGTAACCTGATCCGGCCTTGATCTATGCAGTCAGGCCTGGTGGAACAGCGTATATGGCTTACTGCTCCCGCCCTCCTTAGTTCCAGGGCTGTTTTTAGAAAAAGTTTTTGTGTGGCTGCGGGAAGGGCTGTAAAGGTCCCTCCGAAAAAGCCCAGGCAAAAAGGCTCCGGTTTTTTTTTAAACAGTGTGCATATATCCTGATGGATTTTTTGGGCCTGCACTTCATGGGGCGTTTGCTGTTGCCCGGTCTGAGCCTCCTGGGAGCAGTAAATACATTTGAAGGGGCATCCTGAAAAAGGCAGAAACACAGGGTAGAGGCGGTGTCTGGAGCGGTCCGGCTCAGGGTGTTTGAAATATAATCTGGGAAAGCTCATAAAATTAATTATAATCAGGGGTTGCAAAAAGCAAATTGATTGGATAAGATATCTTTCAGACAAAAGTTAAAAATAAAAGGGTGTTGTACAATAAAGACTAAGGCGGGCTTTGCCCGCAACCCAATAAAGAAAAGAACTTTTTTGACAGGATTAACCACGCCCAAGAAGCGTGGCAGGCTTAGATTAAGAGATTGATTAAGAGAAAAACATTTTTGTCCTGGCCGGAAGCCAGGCCAAAAGGTAATCACTCCAGCACTCACTTTTTTCCGGCACTCATGAATGTCGGAAGAAAGTGAGTGCTGGATGGTAAATTCAGTCAGCGGCATCAGGCCGGTGGCTGATTATCCTATCCATCCTGTTAATCCTGTCTAAG
>NZ_QYZY01000336.1:0-13566 GCF_003838035.1 Desulfonatronospira sp. MSAO_Bac3
ATCAGGACGTGTTTGCGCCCGGAATGGTCAGCGGCGAGCTGGCCGGGCCGGTGAGGTTCACCGTGGACCGGGCCACAAATTCCATCATCACCCGGTGCAGGGCCCCTGACTACGCCAGGGTTCTTTCGGTGATGGAAAAGCTGGATCTATACCCCAAGCAGGTGCTCATCGAGGTGATCATAGCCGAGGTACGGCTGAGCGATGCCACCAAGATGGGAGTGGACTGGCAGTACATTCTCAGTTTCGGCGACAGGCTGTCAGGTGAGCTGCGCTTTGACCCGGCCGCAGATGCCCTGCCCGGTGCAGGAGGTGTCTTCCGGGTGGAGAGCTCCAGGCGGCTTAAGGCCGCCCTGTACGCAGCCGTGGATGATGCCAAGCTGCAGATCCTGTCCACCCCGACCCTGCTGGCCTCGGATAACAGGCCGGCCACCATCAATATCGGGGATCAGGTGCCTTTTCCCACTTCCACCAGGCAGCGTCTGGATGACACAGACACTTCCGAAGTCATCGATACCACCATCCAGTACAGGGACACGGGTATTATTCTCAGGGTTACACCCAAGATCAACCGGCACGGCATGGTCCGGATGGAGATTGTCCAGGAGGTGAGCAGCCTGACAGCCAGGCGTGTGGAGGGCATAACCGCACCGGTTATAAACACCAGGCATGCAGAAACCACCCTGGCCGTGGATGACCAGGAAACCATAGTCATAGCCGGACTCATGGAGCAGGAGAGGTCCAGGGGCTATTCCGGGGTTCCTGGTTTCAGGCGGATTCCGGTGGTCAAACATCTTTTTGGAACTTCTGAAACCAGGTTTGAAAATACAGAGCTTCTGGTGTTCATCACTCCCCATGTAATCATGAGCCGGGAGGATTCCGGTTTTTTGACCAGGAATTTTCTGACCCGGCTGGAAGAGCTCAAGGAAAGGATGAAGTGATTTTGAGACCAAGGGATTGGGGGATTGATGGAAGGTAACCATTCAGGGGGTCCTCGGTGGTGATTACTGGCACGAGGCCTGGGGACTGTCCCCCGCTAAGTACCGGCTGTGTTTGTACACAAAACTTCGCGTCTGTAATTTTTGTAATTGTGCGTAAAAGGTGTCGCGGGGACTGTCCCCTGGCCGGTTCAGGCATCCCCTGAATGGTTACGATGGAAAAGGCAAGAGAGTAAAGAATGCTTTCGCTGGTTGAACTGATGATGGACAAGGGACTTATATCCAGGAAGGATTATGAAAAGTTGTCCAGCGCAGGCATGCAGGACGAGCCTTTCCACCGCCTGGCCCTGCGCACCGGTCTCATTGCCGAGGATGATTATCTGGATCTCTTGGAGGAGGCTTACGGTTACCAGGTAGTGCATTCCCTGCCTGAAGGATTCAACCCGGAACAGTTCGGACATGTTTCTGTACAGTTCATGCAGGAGCACCTTTTTGTGCCCCTGGAGCTGACAAAAGACGAGTTCCGGGTGGTTGTAAGCGATCCCTTAGATTTTCTGCTTCTGGATTCCCTGAAAAAGATGAACCCGGACAGAAGGATGGTTGTCTGTCTGGCCAGACGGGAAAATATCCAGGGCTGGCTGCAGGAGCATTTTCAGGGAAAGACTCCGGGGTTTACTGAAGAAGGTGACAATGAAGAAGCCCAGACGGATGCTTCAACAGATGTATCTTATCTGTCCGAGGATCTGGAACAGTTAAGGGATCTGGCCTCTGAAGCCCCGGTCATCAAAAGGGTTAACAGGATCATGACTGGGGCCGTGGAGAAAAAGGCCAGCGACATTCACCTGGAGCCCTTTGAAGGCCGTATCCAGGTGCGCTACAGGATAGACGGCATCCTGCAGAAGTTCATGGAAATGCCCGGGCACATGCACCAGGCCCTGGCTACGCGCATAAAGATTATGGCCGGGCTGGATATTGCCGAGAGGCGCGTGCCCCAGGACGGGCGTATCAGATCCAGAATAGCCGGCAAGGATATTGATATCCGGGTCTCATGTCTGCCCACAGTGTACGGTGAAAGCGTGGTCATGCGCATCCTGGACCGCAGCAGCGCAAGCTTTACCCTGGAGCAGCTGGGTTTTCCCGGCCGGGAATACCAACTCTTTCAGGAACTCATCCACTCCCCCCACGGGATCATCCTGGTCACCGGCCCCACGGGCAGCGGCAAAACCACCACCCTTTATGCGGCCCTCAACGCCATTAATTCCATCCAGAAAAAGATCATTACCGTGGAGGATCCAGTGGAGTACGAACTGGAAGGGATCAACCAAGTGCACGTCAATCCCCGGTATGGACTGAGTTTTGCCGATGGGCTTAGATCCATTGTCCGCCAGGACCCGGACGTGATTCTCATCGGGGAGATCCGGGACCGGGAAACTGCTGATATTGCCATTCAGTCCGCCCTTACCGGACATCTGGTTTTTTCCACCCTGCATACCAATGACGCAGCCGGGGCCGTGGCCAGGCTCATGGAGATCGGGGTGGAGGACTACCTGCTGGCCTCGTCCATTATCGGGATCATGGCCCAGAGGCTGGTGCGCATATTGTGCCCGGAGTGCAGACAACCCTTTTCTCCGGAAGCTCGGATCCTCAAGAAGTATGATCTGGCTGCGGATAACGATTTGCCTCAAGAGCTGTATCAGCCTGCGGGTTGCCCTGCATGTTCTCATACAGGCTACAGCGGTCGAACTGCCATTTTTGAGCTTCTGGGCATTACAGAAGAAATCCGGGAGTTGATAATAGGCAACAAGAGTGCAGCCCAGATCCGCAACGCCGGAGTAAAGCAGGGCATGACCCTGCTGCGCCGGGACGGCTGGAACAAGGTTAAACAGGGGGTTACTTCCATTGAGGAAGTGCTGCGGGTTACCGGGCAGTAGGATTCGGACCGGCTTTTTACCGGCTCCTGTTACCTTTCACCTGACTCCTGTGACGGGAATCTTTGTGAAAAAAAGGACCATTGCTGTTGCGTCTGTTTTTGTCGGTATTTTTTCTTTAAAAATAAGACTTGCAGTTACTGTTTACATTCTTGTTCTGCAGCAAGCCCTTATTTTAAAGGGCACCGATTTTGCAATGTGCTCATTTAAAATACAAATGAGCAGGCAATGATCAGCAGTGAGTACATAAATAAGCATTGGATTCTGGCGGGAGCTGTTTTATCGGTCTGGGTTGTTCTTTATCTGCCCTACTTTGGAAATATGGCAGGCCAGTGGGGGCATGAGGACTACAGTCATGCTTACCTGGTTCCGCCGGTATTCTTATATCTTCTATGGCTGTCCAAGGACAGGTTTGTCTGGAGCACCAGAGATGCAGGGCTTTGGGGATTTTTGATCATAATCTGCTCCATGCTGGTCATGAGCATGGGTCGTCTGGGATCTCTGGAGACACTGATCTATTTTTCCATGTGGATGTCCCTGCTGGGGATTTTTCTTTTTATATTCGGCACTGCTGTTCTCAGGCACATTACCTTTCCTTTTGCAGTGCTTCTTTTCGCCATTCCCCTGCCGGCGTTTCTAAATAATATGGTCAGCTTCAAGCTCAAGCTGTGGTCTTCAGCGCTGGCCGAACAGATTCTCAAGCTTTTATCCGTGCCGGTTTTCAGGGAAGGCAACATTATAGACCTGGGCGTGACCCAGCTGCAGGTGGTGGATGCCTGCAGCGGGCTCAGGTACCTGTTTCCCACCATGCTCATGGCCATGCTCATCGGGCGCTTCTTTCTGCGCAGCAGCACTTCCAGGATAATTCTCTTTGCCCTGAGTCCTTTGCTCAGCCTGCTTTCCAATTCCATGCGCGTGGCCGTGACCGGGGTGCTGGCCAGGTATATAGACCCCAGACTGGCCGAAGGTTTTTTTCACGATTTTTCCGGCTGGCTGGTATACATGTTCACCCTTGTTTTTCTGGGGGGGGTGACTTTGTTTCTGCGCAAGCTTGAGACAAGCAGGACGATGGTTCAGGATGACTCTGCCGGAAGAGATACGGCCGTTTATTCAGGATACGGTATCAAGAGGCCCATGATTAAGACAGCGGCTATTCTTCTGGTGTTCATCTCTTCGCTGTTGCTGCAGTCGCATATGCTGCATGCCCAGATCAGTCCGGAAAGAAAGGATTTTGATTGCTTCCCGGACAGAATAGCTGGCTGGGAAGGGGAAAGGCTGTACCTGTCCCAGGGCATTCTGGATTCACTGTGGGCGGACGATTATGTTTCCGGCAGTTTTTTTCATCCGGAAACCGGCAACAGTCTTCACCTGCTTGTATCTTATTATGAGGCCCAGACCACCAGGAAGACGGCTCATGCCCCCACCTCATGCCTCCTTGGAAGCGGTTGGCTGATGCAGTCCAGAGAGCTTGCTCCTCCCAGTCCGGTAAACGGTCGCGACTTTCCCGTGCAGAGCATGGTCATGGAACAGGGAGGCCGGCGCATTCTGGCCAATTTCTGGTTTGACCAGAGGGGCAGGCACATTACCAGCGAGTACTGGAACAAGGCCTATCTATTTCTGGATGCTGTTTTGATGCGCCGCACCGACGGCGCCCTGGTGCGGGTGGAGATGTTCATGCTTCCCGGGCAGAGCCGCGAAGAAGCCCAGGTCGTGCTTGACGGCTTTGTGGCGGAACTCAAGGAGTTGCTGGGGGCTTATGTGCCTGGGGCATAGGGCATGGGGAAGAAATGATGAATGATGAATGGAAAAGAGGAAAGGCGAAGGATCAGCTGGTGTGGGCAGGCGACAAAGTAATATAGCAGGATTTTTCAGGTTAAGGAATGTACAGGCAACAGGTGGCTTTCATCATAACCGTGCTCATGGTCCTGGACGGACTGGCGGTGATCGTCTCCGGCTACGGGGCCATGCATCTGCGCCGTATTGCCGGCGGCGGGGTCTGGTTTATGGAGGATTACCTCCTGGTTGGAATCATTCTTTTCGTCATGTTCGCCAATAACTTTGTCATGGGTGTTATGGGGCTTTACTCGGACAAGCGCCATCATTCCATCCTGCCTGTAATCAAGCGCCTAACGGGTTCGGTGATCGTTGTCTTCGCCTGTCTGGGGGTGGCTCTTTATACCCTGAAGCTCTTCGACATTCCCAGGGGGTTTCTGGCGGGATTTGCCTTACTGGTCCTGGCCGGCACCGTGATGAACAGGGTGGTTCTGGACATAATCCTGGACAGAATTCATTGCAACGGCTTCAGCGCCAGACGTATTCTCATCGTGGGCAGCGGTGAGCGGGCTGAAAAAGCCCATGAGGCCCTGATGGAACAAAAGAGCTGGGGACACAAGGTGATAGGGCTGATAAATCCGGACAACGGAGGCGTGCAAGGTTTGCCTGCGGTACCTCTGCTGGGTTCCATGTCTGATTTTTTCCAGGTGATCACGGAGCAGGGCGTTGACGAGGTGGTTTTTGCACTTAATCCCGAGTTCGGCCAGGACATCAAGGCATATCTGGATGTTTGCGAGAAAATGGGCGTTTCATACAAGATTATCCCGGCCATGTATAATCCGTCTTCTACATACCGCCTGAGCGTGGAGCATATACAGGGCATTCCCACCCTGACCAGGGAACTAAACGGCATCAACGCCACCGGGCTGCTCTATAAGCGTATAGTGGACTATGTTTTCGGCATAGCCGGGTTTTGTATGCTTTGCCTGATGTATCCTTTTGTTGCCACGGCCATAAAACTGGACTCGCCTGGACCTGTTTTTTTCAAGCAGAAAAGAGTGGGCAGAAACGGTCGCATCTTCAATATATATAAATTCCGGACCATGCATGTGGATGCAGAGGAGCGCAAAAGGGAACTGGAAGCAGGGAACGAGATGAACGGGTTCATGTTCAAGATGCAGAACGATCCCCGTATAACCAGGGTGGGAAGATTTCTGCGCAGGACTTCCCTGGACGAGTTCCCCCAGTTCATCAATGTCATCAAGGGAGAGATGAGCCTGGTGGGTACAAGGCCGCCCACCCTGGACGAGGTCAGACAGTACGAACCATGGCACAGGCGCAGGATTTCCATGAAGCCCGGCATCACCGGACTCTGGCAGGTGTCCGGACGAAACAGTATCAACGACTTCAACCAGGTAGTCAAGCTTGACCTGCAGTATATTGATCAGTGGCGGTTCCTGAATGATCTGAAGATAATAGTGCTTACCCTGTGGGTGGTCATGAAGCGTAAGGGAGCGATATAATCCCTGGGAAATCACCATAAACATGCTGCATGGTAATTGATTGCAGCTCCATTGGAGACAATATGTCCAGGAATATTTTTTGTTTGTCTGTGTGGGTCTTAGCCTTCTTTCTGCTTACGGGTTGCAGCAATCCAGAGGAGCGCAGGGATGCCTATTACCAGAAGGCAGTAACACATTTTGAGGGCGAAAGGTACAGCCTGGCCGAAGTTGAAATCAGGAATGCACTGCGCATCGATCCTGATTTTGCAAAAGCGCAACTTCTTCTGGGCAGGGTTTACTTTGTCCAGAAGAACTGGAGAAGTTCTTATGCAGCCCTGAACAGTGCGGTAGACCTGGATCCGGATTTGCTGGAGGCCCACCTGTACCTGGGACGTATCTACCACATGGCTGGTGAGTCTGAGCAGGCGGAAGAAAAGGCCCGCCTGGTGCTGGAACGTGACCCGGGAAATGCCGATGCCGGGATAATCATGGCCACGGTAATGATCAGGCAGGGTGAGCTCGAGGCCGGCAGGATGAGCCTGGAGGAGATCATTGCAGCACATCCCGATCGGGAAGAGCCGTACATACTCCTGTCCAGAGTTCTGGCCGGGCAGAATCTTGCTGGTAACGCTGTGGATGTTCTGTCAGCCGGGCTGGAGGTCTTGCCTGACAACCGGACATTGATGCTGGCCATGGCCGGAGTATTTGAAAGCGTTCAGGATTACTGCGGGGCTGAAGAAGAATACAGAAGAATAGTCGCCCATGATCCGGGTAATGGAGACATGCACTTGATGCTGGTGCATTTTTTTCAGAGAACAGGGCAGGTTGATGAAGCAATGAAGGAATTCCAAAGTCTTATGCTTGCCCGTCCTGATGATAACAGGTCGTACCTGGGTCTAGGAGCCATGTACATGGAAGAGTCCCGGTTTCAGGATGCAGTCCAGGTGCTGGAGCAGGGCAGGGCTTACCTGGGCGGTGATTATGACCTGAGCTTTGCACTGGCGGAAACCTACCTGGACATGGGTGATGTACCGGCAGCCAGGGCCATGCTGCATGAGGAGATTAAGAGGGATCCGGAGCACCTGCGGGCCCTGGATGCCGGCAAGTACCTGGCCGGCATATATTATGACCAGGGGGACCTGGACAAGGCAGCACATCAACTGGATATGGTGCTCAGGCGCAATCCCGATGACGTCCATGCTCGTACCATGCAGGGCAGGATCTTTCTTGCCCGGGGCGAGCCGGCCATGGCCGTGCAGACTCTAAGGCGGGCCTACAGAGAGGAAAGAGATGACCCGGAGATTCCCCTGCTGCTGGCCAGGGCGCATTTTCAAAACAACGAACCTTTAATGGCTGTGGAGTACCTGCGTGGCGTATCCAGAAGCAGCCCGGGATATGCCCGGGCCAGGCAAGAGCTTGCAGAACATCACCTGGGCCAGGGAGATCATTTACGGGCTCTGCAGGAAATTGACCGTGTCTTGTCCGCTGATCCCGGGAACATGCCGGCGCGCATACAGCGTGGCGATGTGCTGGCCATGAAGGGGGATGCTTCCCTGGCAGCGGAAGAGTACTCCTTGCTGCTTCAGGATGAAGAATGGGCAGGAACCGGGCATTACAAGCTGGGAGTCCTTGAAGCCTCAAGGGGGAATTTTGCCCTGGCGCACAGTCATCTGGAGAAGGCTCTTGCCCGTTCGCCCCTGAATCAGCAGGTGCTGCAGGCCAGGGTCATGGTTGACCTGTCCCAGAACAGGGTGGAGGAGGCCGGAACTTATGTGCAGGAACTGAGAGCCGAGCATCCCGGGGAGGCCTTTCTTGCCCTGCTTCATGGAGACGTTTACCTGGCCGGGCAGGACCCGGTCATGGCCAGGGAGATGTTTGCCCTGGCCGCGTCCATGGAGCCTGAATGGATGGTTCCCTGGACGCGCAAGGCAACCCTGGATGCAGAGGCCAAAAACTGGAAACCGGGCATTGCAGCTCTGGAAAAGGCTTTGCTTCTGGAGCCCGAATCCATTCAGGTCGGATTTATGCTGGGCACCTTTTATGAGCAGGCCGGCCAGAAGGATATGGCTGAAAAGCAATATGCAGCTATTCTGGAAAGGGATCCCGGCTTCTGGCCCGCGGCCAACAACCTGGCCTTCATGTACGCGTCATCCAGCGAAGAACAAAAGCTTCAAAAAGCCCTGGAGCTGGCCTCAAAAGCTGCAAAAAGCAATCACCCTCAGGCGCTGGACACCCTGGGCTGGACCCACTACCGGCTGGGCAACCTGGATATGGCGCTGGAAAAGCTGGACCTGGCCAGGCAGGGAGATCCGCAGAACCTGGACATAGCCTATCATCTGGCCGTGGTCCTGGCAGAAATAGGGGATAGAGTCGGGGCCCTGGGCGTCCTGGAACAGGCCATGAGTTCACCCGGTGCTGATGGTGTTTCAGCCAGGATGCTGGAGCTGCGCCAGGAACTGGACATGTAGGGTGCGTCTGCTGCAACGCGAGTCGCCTCGCTGGATTCTTACCTGGAGAACAAACGCAGCCGTTCAGAGGGGGGTCAATTTAAAGTGAGCAAAGGACAGTGCAGGGGTGGACAGATTAACAGTTCTCATCCTCACCCCAAATCCCGGCATCTACGGCGCAGCCATATCCGGCATGACCAGCATTATCTTCTGGAACCTCTACACCCTGGCCTGCATCAAAAAGAAACACGGCCAAGCCATCGGCTACCTGCCCCTCCTGGTCCGCTAACCCACCCCTGACTTACCCATTTCCGGTCAAACCCAAAGCGAATAACAAAACCCGCTTTTGCACATTTCGCGTTTGACGCAAAGTGTGCAAGTTATGGATCTGCACATGCCCGGAAGAGCTAAATGGGCATTACGTTATCCAGTATGATCTGGCTGAGGGCAGGTTTTCTGCCCGGCAGGCGTCCCTGTATGCCAGGCCCAATGACATTGCCGACTTTGCCCAAAAGATTGAGGATCTGCACATTTCGCGTTTGACGCAAAGTGTGTAACTTACGGCGTATTTTACACACTTTTTGCGGGAGAGGTTTTGCCGGCCACTCCCTTCGTTACTCATTCCGAGCATTGAAGGAAGCCGCAGTAGAGCCAGGGGACATTATGTTGCCAGTTTACCCGGTTGAACACGGCTGTGCCGTAGACCTTCGGTCTGTTCAACTGGGTGAAGTTATGTTGCCAGTATCCCGCGATATCCCGCCTTACCCCGCCTGCATTTAGTATTTTTTTAACGTACCCCGCATACCCCGCCCTTGAGGCAGTTCCCAGGAGTCAGGGCGCAAGGGGACATTATGTTGCCAGTTTAGTTATGCACAAGGCCTGGGGACTGTCCTTCGCTGAGTACTATCTGTGAAGGTTCAAACAACTTCGCGTTTGTCATTTTTTATTTGTGCATAAAAGGTGTCGCGGGGATTGTCCCCAGGCCGGTATCTGCCCCCCTGAATGGTTACAAACAGTTTTTTCCAAACCCCATCTGCAGTATTACTTTGCCCTGGCAGCGGTATTTATTGTTTTCAAATCTCTTATGATTCTCAATACTCAGGCTGTGCGCGGGGTGCGCTTGATCCGGGTCTATGCGTTCATGCAGCTTTTGCCCCGTCTTTCCAAGCTCATCATCCTTATCCCCATAACCATCTTCTTTTTTCACCAGTCCAACCCGATTTTAGCCATGTTCGCCTCTTTCGCCATGACCGCCCTGGTCGGGGCCTGGAACATGGACAGGGTGTTCAAAAAGAAATCAGCACCGGATGATGCCCTGCACCCCATGCCCATGAAGGAGATCCTGGCCATCTCCCTGCCCATGCTCATGACCGCTACTATGACCTTTATCATCGGTCAGACCGGGGTGATCATCCTGGGCATGTTCCGGCCTGAGGCCGAGGTGGGCTATTATGCCGTGGCAGTCAAGCTGGCCACCCTGACTGTTTTTGTGCTCCATGCCATTAATTCCATGGCCGCACCCAGGTTTTTTCCCGGCGAGAGCCGTAATCACCTTTACCTTGGGCGATAAGCGTACCCACACAGACGCTCACACTGACACAGTGAATTGATCCTGATACTGTTTGACTGAATTCGGAAAGTCGGATATTCTGACATTTAAATCTCCCAAGGGTAAAATAAAATGAGACAGAATCTGACAATATCCAGGAAGGGTCAAGTCACTCTGCCTGCTGAGCTCAGAAGAAAATACGGACTCGAAGCAGGCGGCACTGTTATTGCCGAAGACAGAAACGGAGAACTGGTTCTTCGTCCGGCAGCAGTTCTGGAAATCGAAATCTATAAAGATGAGGACATAGCTCTCTGGGATGCAGAAGATCGCCTGGATGAGCAAACCCGCAGGTTGATAAAAGAAAAGGCTGGCATCCAGGAGTGAAGAGAGTTTTTCTTGACGCCAATGTCCTTTTCACAGCTGCTCATAATCCTTCGGGTAAGGCAGCCTTGCTCATGGAGTTGGCGGAAAGAGTATATTGGCACCTTATGACCAGCGAACTTGCCTGTGAAGAAGCGCGCCGTAACATCTGCATCAAATTTCCGGACTGTCTGCCAAGAATTGAAGAATTGTGCAGGAGTATTCACATTGTTTCCCATGTTCATGAGATGGATTGTCCCCTTGAACTTCCTGACAAGGATAAACCGATATTTATGGCTGCTGTCCAGGGGCGTGCATCTCACCTGCTGACCGGAGATTTGGCCCACTTTGGTCCTTTCATGAATAAGGCTTCAGAAACTCAGTATATTGTAATCCAAACAGTATCCGACTTCTTTCTTTCATTTCTATCAGAATAAAAAAGCTTTTCAAAGCTGACACAGACACTGTCACTCCCACAGACACAGACACTCACACAGACACAGTGAGCTGATTCTGATACTGATTGACTGAGTTCGGAAAGTCGGAGATGCTGACATCAATTTTATTGACCATTGAAAAATAATTATGGAAAAAATGACAGGTTCGCCAACGGTAACGACAGTCAGCAGGGTCCTGCTGGTTGTCGTACTGGTATTCATGCCGTACGCTACACTCGCGCCCGGCACCAGCCCTCCCTCTGATGCAGCATCTCAAATGCATTTTTACATAATGGCCGGCATAATTTTTGTGGCATGCATGAGCTTTAGAACCTTCCGGGTCAGACTGGTCGTGGGGCTGCTGGTTTTCGGGTACAGCGCTCTTATGGAATATTTCCAGTATCTCCTGCCGCACAGGCACGGAAGCTTAGATGACGTGGCCATTAATTTTCTTGGATCTCTGCTGGGTTTCGGAGTGTTCCACGCTGTCTGCTGGACCGGACAGATGGCCAGGAGTATCCGGAAGCATTGAGGTGCCATTGTTATTTTTTATATTACAAAAGTGTCCAGCAGAAAGTGCTTTTTTAAAATGCACTGGATAGTTTCACCTAAAGAACAAGACAAAAAAAGCGGAGCCGGATACGGCCCTCCTTTATTAATTGATGCTCACTTCAAGAGGTGAAGTAAATCCTATGAACTGAAGATCCTGCGGCGCAGGGCCACGAGGCCCAGGATGCCGGAGCCCAGCAGCCATACAGCCCCGGGTATGGGCACAGCCTTTACCGCCAGCACCATGTCATTATAATCGTTGTCGCCTGTCCAGGCATCATTGAAGCCCACGAAAATCCAGGAGGTATCGAATTCCTTGGTGAAACCATCGTAGGTAAACTTCACCGGCTTATCAGCCTGGAAAAAATGGATTCCAGGAGCGCCGGAGGTGTTGCCCTCCAAAAGATGGCTTCCTTTTCCCCCTGTGGCATCGTAGAGCATGGTATCGTCATTGAAGTTTACGATTCTTCGTTCCCCCACAGATGCTACCGTGGAGTCGAAATGGACCGTGTCTCCGGTCCTCAGCTGGTTGGTGTGGCCAGCCAGTGCCCCCAGAAAGTAGACATGGTAATCAAACTCCACCAGGTTGGGAGTAAAAGGCTTTAGGAAGTCGAATTCTCCTGACACATTTTTATCCCATCCCAAATACCTGCCGTCATCTTTCGGCGGCGTCATATTGTAGTATGACGCCGCATGCACAGTGCCGGCAGTGAAAAACAGCAGTACGGCTGCCATCAAAAGCAGCCACTTGAGACGTATGAGCTTCATGGCATCTATCCTCCTTGGGTTATATGTTTCAGGCAATCTATAGAAAAAATCCGACCCGCACCAGAATGAACAGCAACCTGGTGGGAACGGGCTTTGAAGCGTTTACCTCAAATATCTTCTGCTGAAACCGGCCAGACCCACCAGAGCCGCACCCAGCAGCCAGATGGATGCGGGCAGGGGTACAGGGGATGCATCTGAGATCATAATGTCTTTGTCGCCCAGTTTCAGCAGGAACTGATCATTGCCCGTCAGAAGAGAGTAGGTGTACTGATGGAATGTATCGTTCCCCAAGGAGTACCCCAGCCAGAAATGGGGATTAGCGCCCAGAACCAGGCTGGTTCCGTTGAGGGAGGCGGAATAAGTCCCGTCTGAACGAGAAATGCCTACCTGGGCCGCATCCCACAACTGTGATCTTTCAAAAATCATCAGTTGGGCGTCGTTATTATTGTAGAGAAAGAAGTTGAAGTTAGAATCACCTGTGGTGTTGAAGGTAACGTTGAAAAATTCCGTGGAATTGCTCGTTGGCGTCCAGGCCCCGCTGTAGACAGTGGCCGCCTTGAGCGGCAGGGCCGTGCCCAGGGTTATGAGCATGCAAAGAGCAGCCAATACAAAGCATTTTTTCAATAAAAACATTCCGGTCCTCCTTTTTAAGAATGTTGGCTCCAATAATCCACATACATTGAAAGATGCATGCCGGACACGATTTCGATATTCTTTTCAGCAGGTTGGAATGAAAAGCTGCAGCATCAGCAGGAAAGAGGTGTGCAATTATCTCTTTAGTTCGGACAAATGGACAGAAAAAGGGCTGAAATCCATGGTGGATGTTTACTTTTTATGGACATCTCAAAGGACTGGCAGCCTGCTTATGAATTTTTACAGCTACATCTATGGTAAATTGAACCTTCCTGTTGGTCGAAGGTGCCGGGCCTGCAGATTCCCTGCCTGACCCTGCGGGAGAATACCGAGAGGCCGGTGACCCTGGAGTCCGGCAGCAATATGCTCATAGGCCGGGACATGGATCTTTTGCGCAGATCTGTAGACCGCAACCTGGCAGGTGATCTAAGGCCCTCCACAGTACCCGAGCTCTGGGATGGCCGCGCCAGCCAGAGAATCGCCCGGGTACTCGCCACACCCAAAGCCCATTTAACCACATCATGCATTGCTCAAAAGGAACTCAGTTCCAGGGAGAGAGGGGGCAGGTACTATTGTGCTACTGGTTGCAAGGGTTTTTCCAGACGCCTGAGCATGGTTGTGCCGGTGTTGTATATGGGTCTTATCCTGGTTGGAGCTTCTATTCCCGCGGATAACGGGGAGGCTG
>NZ_QYZY01000034.1:0-1595 GCF_003838035.1 Desulfonatronospira sp. MSAO_Bac3
ATGGAGATGAAGAACCTGGAATTGGACTCGGCCCTGACTAATGCCGAGGCGGCCACCCGGGCCAAGAGCAAGTTTCTTGCCAATATGAGCCACGAAATCCGCACACCCATGAACGGGGTCATCGGCATGACCGGGCTGCTCCTGGATACGCAACTGGACGAGACTCAGCGCCGCTACACAGAGACTGTGCGCTCCAGCGGGGAGGCTCTGCTTTCCCTGATCAACGATATCCTGGACTTCTCCAAGATCGAATCCGGCAAGCTGGACCTGGAAAATCTGGACTTCAGTCTGCGCACCCTGCTGGACGACTTTGCGGCCATGATGGCATTCAAGGCTGAGGACAAGGCCCTGGAATTCATCTGTGCTGCGGACCCGGACGTTCCTGACCGACTCACCGGCGACCCTGGACGATTACGTCAGATATTGACCAACCTGGTCGGCAATGCCGTGAAGTTTACGGAACAGGGCGAGGTGGCGGTGCGGGTCAGTATTCAGGAGTCAGGAGTCAGGAGACAGGAGACAGGAGACAGGAGTCAGGAGTCAGGAGACAGGAGACAGGAGACAGGAGACAGGAGACAGGAGACAGGAGACAGGAGACAGGAGACAAGAGACAGGAGACAGAAGAGTTCTGTATGCTTCGCTTTTCTGTGAGGGACACGGGCATCGGCATCCCCGAGGAAAAGCAGGGGCTGCTGTTTAAGAGTTTTTCCCAGGTGGATGCATCCATTACCCGGAAATTCGGGGGAACCGGCCTGGGGCTTGCCATTTCTAAGCAACTGACAAAGATGATGGGCGGGGAAGTGGGCGTGGACAGCGTCCCTGGTCATGGCTCCACGTTTTGGTTCACAGCGTGTCTGTCCCTGGCCGAGCAGAGTCAGATCACTTCGTCAGCTCCAGCGGACCTGCGCGGACTGCGTGTCCTTGTGGTGGATGACAATGCCACGAACCGCGAAATCCTTATGGTACGCTCTCTGGCCTGGGGCCTGCAACCGGACGAGGCCCCTGACGGGCCGACCGCACTGGGCATGCTGTATACGGCCCTGGCTAAGGGCGACCCTTACCGACTGGTTATCATTGACATGCAGATGCCCGGCATGGACGGCGAGGTCCTTGGCCGGACCATCCGGTCCGATCAAAAGCTGGAGGATTTGCGCTTAGTGATGATGTCCTCGGCTGGCTTGCGCGGAGATGCCAGGAGGATGGAGGACATCGGGTTCGCCTCATTCCTGACCAAACCGGTACGCCACGATGAATTGTTCGACTGTCTGTCCATGGTCATGGCCGGTGATAAACCTGCGCATCTGGTCACCCGGCATACAGTCCGTGAAGAAAAGAGCAGGTTTGGAAAGATTGACTTTTCAAGCTGCAAGGCGCGCATTCTACTGGCCGAAGACAATCCTACCAATCAGCAGGTGGCTCTGGCCATGCTCAAGAACCTCGGCCTGTCCGCAGATGTCGTGGCCAACGGCCTTGAAGCGCTCAAAGCCCTGGAAACCGTCCCATACGATCTGGTACTCATGGATGTGCAGATGCCGGAGATGGATGGGCTTGGGGCTACGCGGGAAATTCGGAAGAAGGAAGGAGACTCCAGCCAT